>JACOVB010000530.1 GCA_016177555.1 Candidatus Rokuibacteriota bacterium | reverse complement strand
GCGCCACCACACCTGCCGCGAGTGCCACGCTCAGAACCCGCTTCATCTTTCCCCTCCTCTGGGTCGATCTGACAGCTGAGCTTCTGCCTCCCCGTAGGAGCATGGCGCGTGCCATCGGCACGCCCGCGTCGAGCGCCGGCTTTTCAGTTGCTTGCCGACCCGGACGGGAACGCTGGACCCAGCCTTTCGTCGGAATTGTCGAGGGCCGTCGACAGCGGTGTCGACCGGCGGAGCGGGCAGCGATGGAGGCGTTACCGGGACGCCTTCTGCGCCGGCCTCATGTCCTGCTCCAGACGCTGCCGCGCTTGCGCGAGGACGGAGGCCACATGATCTCGATCTTCGCGCGAGAGGTCCTGGGCTAGCAGCGCCTCCCATGCCCGGATCGCCTCGCTGGTCTTCGCCGGCGTCTCGTAGAGGACGAGCCCCTTCCCCCAGAGCGCCTGAGGCAATTTCGGCTCCCGCGACAGCGCTCGGTCGAATTCGGTGAGGGCCCGGTCCGGATGCCCCCCGCGGAGGAGGATGAGGCCGAGATACGCGCGAGCGGCCGGGTGCTCGGGATCGACCTCCAGCGCACGCTGAAACAGGCGGAGGGCGCGTCCGAGGTCCTGGGCCTCCATGGCCCGCCGACCCTGGTCGAGCAAGGCCGGCAGATCTCGCGACTCCACGGGAAGCGCCGCGTTCCCCGTTCCGGTGAGGAACCCCCCAGTCATCGAACCTCCGTCCCGCGATCGCAGCGACCGGGGAAGGAAGAATCCGATCGCCGCGCCGAACCCCACGAGGAAGAGCGCCGCGGCCACCCAGCGCCAGGCCCGAAAGGCTGGAGCCCGCAGTGCGCGCTCCGCACGGGGAGCCTCCGTGGCCCCTTCGGCCGGGGCGCCCCGCGGTGGCTCCTTCAGCGAGGCCAGCGCCAGGGCAGCCCGGGTCTCGTAGAGCGTGCGTAGCTCCTCGTAGTCATGAGCGGACAGTGCCCCCGCGCGGTGGTCGAACTCGAGCTCCCGCAGCCCCTCGACGAGCCGCGCTCCCTCGGGCGGCAGCGCCGAGGGCGCCTCGTGGACCAGGGCACGCACGCGGGCGAGAGCCGCAGCATCCACCGGCGCCGGCGGCGCCGCCCCGCGGCGCGCCCACCGTCTCAGGACCCACACGGCCCCACCGAGCCCCATGGCCGCGCCGAGCCCGGGGAGCACCCAGAGCAGCAGACCGAATCCGCGCGCCGCCGGCGAGAGCAGGATCCACTCGCCGTACTTCGAGACGAAGTAGGCCCGGATCTCGTCGGGGCTCGTCCCGGCCGCGAGCTGATCCGCGATCAGGGCCTTCATCTCCCGGGCCATCTCGGAGGGCGATTCGGCCACCGACAGGTTCTGGCACACGGGGCAGCGCAGTCCGGCGGCGATCTCGCGCACCGTGGCGTCGAGGTCCTCCTTCGCGCCGGCCGCGGTCGCGAGGAGCAGCGATCCGACGAGCGCGGCCAGCAACCGGCCCGTCCGGGCTCTACTGGATCGAGCGGTAGTCACCCTTTCCCTCCCGCCGGCTCACCACTCCCTGCCGGGCCTCCTCGAGCTTGGCGTGGATGATCTCGGCGTCGAGCGCCCCGATATGCTTGTAGCTGATCCGCCCGTTCCGGTCGATGAAGAAGGTCTCGGGGATGCCCCAGATTCCGTAGCCGATGGCGATCCGGTTCCCCGCGTCGATGCCGTTTGCGTAGGTGATGTCGAACTCCCGCAGGAAGGCCCGGGCCGGTTCCTCGCGGTCCTGCATGTTGATTCCCAGGAAGACCACGTCCTCGCCGCGGTGACGCCGCCAGGAGGCTTCGAGGAGTCGCGCCTCCGCCCGGCAGGGCGGGCACCACGAGGCCCAGAAGTTGAGGAACACCACCTTGCCGCGGAGGTCCTCCAGCTTCATCTCCCCGCCGTCCATGAGGGGGAGCGTGAACGGCGGCGCCGGGCGGCCGATGAGCGGCGAGGGGATCTCGCGCGGGTCGCGGGTGAAGCCGTAGGCGAGGAAGCCCACGAGCGGCGTCACGACGCCGAAGACGATGAGGAGCCGCGCCCAGGGCTTCACCCCCCTGATGCCTCCGCGGCCCGGAGCCGGACCGGGAAGAGGGCCAGGAAGACCCCCGCGATGATCACGGCCCCGCCCACCCAGATCCAGACCACCAGCGGACGCACCAGCACCTTGACCGTGGCCTGGCCGGCCTTGATCTCGCTGAACCCCGAGAGGATCACGTAGAGGTCTTCCTTCCAGCCCATCCGGAGGACCGCACGCCCGATGGGCGAGTCCCGGCCCGGGAAGAACTTCAGCGCCGGGCTCAGCAGGCCGAGGTCGTGCCGATCGTTGAATACCCTGAAGGCCGCCTCCACCCGTGAGTGGCTCGGCCGCTCGCTCGCCCGCAGCCCCTCGAAGCGAACCGTGAAGCGCCCCAGCCCCATGCTCTCGCCCTGGGCCAGCGTGGCTTCCTTCTCCTGGCTGAAGTTCATCGATCCGGTGATCCCGAGGACGAGGAGGACCACGCCGAGATGTACGACGAAGCCGCCGTACCGCCGCGGGTTCCGCCGCAACAGGCCCCGGAGGGCGGCCAGCATCCCCTCCCCGGCGATGCCCCGCCGCGCCCGCACGGCCCGCCCCGTGTCGAGGACGATGGTCAGGACGACGAAGATCGACAGCGTCACGGCCAGGAGCGGCCAGATCTCCCGGATGCCGAGCGCGGCAAGCCCCGCGGCGGCGAAGGCGGACAGCGCCGCCGGCCAGAGGAAGTTC
>JACOVB010000504.1 GCA_016177555.1 Candidatus Rokuibacteriota bacterium | reverse complement strand
TCGGGCCCGGCGGCATGGGCAAGCCAAGGGCTGCTCCTGTCCTGGCTGATCCTGGACGACCGACTCCAGCCGCTACAGCTCGCGGGGGGTTTGCTGGCCGTCGCGGGAGTCGTGGTCTGCCAGGGCCCGAAGGGCGAGGCCTCGTGCGCGAGGCCGCCCGGGCCCTGCTGGCTCGCGCGCTCCCCGGCCGCCGTCGGCGTACCGGGGGAGCGCAAGGACCGCCTACTGGGGGGGGTACCTGAAGGGCGCCCAGCCGGTGCCCTGGACCGGTGGGGGCGTGTAGGCCGCCCGCGCGGCGCCGCCGCCTCTTGAGGGCCCCGAGGGTTGGATTGCCGGGCTCGGCGTCGTCGAGACCGCCTTCTTCGGGGCGGGCGCCTTCTTGGCCGCGGGCTGCTTCGCCACCGCCTTCTTCGTCACCTTCTTCACTGCCTTCACCGCTTTCTTCTTTTTCATGGAACAGAATCTACAGCAAGAGTCGGGGACCGGTCAACGCCCATCCTGGGGTACGGCCTCTCGCTCAGGCCGGCCGGCGGCCCAGCAGGCTGAGCCCCTTGACCGTAAGCACCACCTCGCCGTGCTGGTTCCGTAGCTCCATCAGCGAGCGGACCATGCCCCGGTCCGGCTTGCTCCGGGAGGGGATGCTCTCGATCACGGTCATGCGTCCCGCGAGCGTGTCGCCGGGGCGAACGGGCTTGAGCCACCGCAGCTCGTCGATGCCGGGGGAGCCGAGGCTCGCCGTGCGCGCGACGAGGCCATCGTACAGGAGCCGCATCAGGAGGGAGCCCGTGTGCCAGCCGCTGGCCAGGAGCCCCCCGTAGATCGTCTGCTTGGCGGCCTCCTCGTCCACGTGGAACACCTGCGGGTCGAACTCCTTCGCGAACGCGATGATGGCCTCCTTCGTGATGGTCCGGCTGCCGAGCTCGATCACGTCGCCCGGCCTGAAGTCCTCGAAGTGGCGGAGGGTTGCTGGCACGGGTCAGCGCTTCGGGCCGAGCATGCGCTCGACGTAGCGCTGGATCGCCTCGCGCGCCGGCGCCGCGGCCCAGGTGCGGCCCGTGTCGAGCGCGCGCAGCAGGTCGAGATCGAGGGCGTGGACCTTGCCGTGAGCGAGCGTGAGCACGGTGAGGTCGTTCCGATCGTCGCGAAGGATCATGGCTGTCTCCGCCCCGCGCGTGAGCGCCGGGCTCAGGGGTGGCCGACCCGGCCCACCAGCGGGAGCTTGAGGGCCGGCTCCTTCACGTCCACGCCGAAGGTGAAGCCGAGCAGATTCACCTCGATCCCCTCCTCCCAGCCGATCAAGAGGCCGGCGAGCCCCCAGAGCGAGAGCTGGACGCCGGCGCCGCCGGGGCTCCTCGCCACGGGCACACCGTTGGCGAGGTAGTCCTTGCCGATGGCGGTGGGCGGCAGGTCGAGCTTGAGCTCGGGGACTTCCCTGCCGATATGGGCCGTGAACGTGTTGCTGTTCGGTCCGGGCCAGGTCCGGTACTCGGCGGGATACGGATAGGCGGCCACGGCGGCCTCGACGCGCGCGATCAGCGCGTCCACCCCCTCGCCGCGAAGGTCCACCAGGAGATCGGGCCGGCTGCCGAACCAGTGGTTGTCGGGCCCGGCGCGGTTGACGCGCACGGCGGAGAGCCCCCGGTCCACGCCCCAGCCGATCACCTCGTAGCGCGTGTAGGACGGGGCAGCGCTGGGCTTGAGCGCGACCCAGGTGTGCACGGCCAGGACGCCGCGCCAGCCCACCGTGCGCGCGGCATACACCTGGAGCACCGCCTCGCGCGTCGCGGCGGCATCGGGCGCCTGCCCCGAGGCGTCGCGCCGCGCCTCCCGCCAGTCCCCGCCCGCGCGCTCCAGCGCCGCGCAGCCCGCGGCCAGCAGGAGAGCGAGGAGCGGCAACGCGAGCCCCGCCGCGCGCAGCCCCCGGCCCCGCGGCGCGGCCGGCGCGCTCCTGGCGGCTACACCGGCCACGACTCGCGCCGGGAGCCCATGTCCCAGAACATCCACTCGTACCGGCTCGTCGTCACGAAGTGGCGCAGCATCGCCTCGCGCTCCGCGGGCGCGCGCTGCGCCGCCGTCGCGTTGGCCGCCGCCAGGACGGCGCGCACCACGCCGCCGAACTCGTCGGAGGCGTAGGTCCCGATCCATCGCGTGTACAGCGGATCCGGCGAGCCCCGCTGCTCGAGCGTCCGGCCCACCTCCCAGTAGATCCAGTAGCAGGGCAGCAGCGCCGCCAGCGCCTCGTGAAAGGGCCCGCCGTGGGCCACCGCCAGGAGATAGCTCGTGTAGGCGAGGTTGGTGGGCGCCAGCGGGGTCGCGGCGACCTCGTCCGGGCTCAGCCCGAAGTCGCGGAAGAAGCTCTCGTGAAGCGTGCGCTCCACCTTGAGCGCGCCGGCGGCGTGCTCGTTGAACATGATGATCCAGTCCTCCCGCGGGGCCCGGGCGGCGGCGAGGGAGAGCGCCCGGGCGAAGTCGCGCAGGTAGAGGGCGTCCTGCACCGCGTAGAACCGGAAGCTCTCGCGCGGGAGCGACCCGTCGGTGAGCCCCGTGACGAACGGGTGGCGCAGGATGTCGGCGTAGATCCTCGCGATGGCGTGCCAGCACTCGTCGGTGAAGGCCATGTCGCGTTGCCCGCGCCGTATTCTACCCCACGATCCCGAATCTCGAGCGTCGCCGTGGGTCTCAAGATCGGCGAGATCGTGGACGCGCCCAACTGGATCGTCCCGGCATTCCTGCCCGAGAGCATCTTCACCTGAGCCGGCTCTTGAGGATCTTGCCCGTGGCGCTCTTCGGGAGCTGTGCGACGATCCGCACCTGACGCGGGTACTTGAAGCCGGCGAGGCGCGCCTTGCAGTGGGCGATCAGCTCGTCGGGTTCGCTCGCGGCGCCCGGGCGCAGCGTGACGAAGGCCGCGACCTCCTCGCCCAGCTCGGGGTGCGGCAGGCCGACGACGGCGGCCTCGGCCACGGCGGGGTGGGCGAGGAGCATGGCCTCGACCTCGGCCGGAACCACGGAGTAGCCGCCTCTCAAGATCAGCTCGCGCTTGCGCCCCACGATGCGCACGTGGCCGTCGGGGGAGACGGTGACGAGATCGCCAGTCCTGAACCATCCATCGGCGAGGACGGCCCGCGTCTCCTTCGGCCGGTGGAGATAGCCCTCCATGGCGGCGGGCGTCCTGATCCACAGCTCGCCGACCTCGCCCCGCGGCAGCGCCCGGCCCGCCTCGTCCACCACGGCGATCTCGACGCCGGGCACCGGCCGCCCCACCGACTCGGGCTCGTCGCGGGGATCGCCGGCGAGATGAGAGATGGGGCGGAACAGCTCCGTCGATCCGTAGCCGCGGATGATCCTGACGCCGGTTCGCTCCCGCCACTCCCGCGCCAGCTCCCACGGGCACGGAGCCGCGCCCGACACCACCGCGCGGAGGCTTCCGAGGTCGGCGGTCGCCATCGCCGGGGCATCGAGCATCCTCCGGAACATGGCGGCCACTCCGGGAAACACGGTCACGCGGTGATGCGCGATGGCGCCGAGCGCGGCCTCCGGCGAGAAGTGGTCGAGGAGGACGACGGAGGCCCCGGCCAGGAGCGGAGCGAGGAGGGCGCCGTTGAGGCCGAAGGAGTGCGACAGCGGCAGCGCCGCCAGCACCACATCCGCCGCGGTGAGGCCCATGACGGGGCCGATCCAGGAGCGGTTGGCGAAGGTCAGCGCCTCGTGAGAGAGCACGACGCCCTTGGGCTCGCCCGTGCTGCCCGAGGTGTAGAGGATCAGCGCCGGGGCCCCGGCCCCCTCCACGCTCGCGACGGCGGCCTCGTCGGCTCCCGTCTCCTCGACGATCGCCGCGGGGCGGAGATCCTCCACGATCCGCATGCGCTCCTCGCCCGTCAAGAGCGGGTTCAGCGGTGTGACCGTGGCGCCGAGCTTCAGCGCCCCCCGGAGCGCAGCGGCGAAGGGCCAGCCATTGGGCAGGGAGACGACCACCGTCTCCCCTGCGCGGACGCCGCGCGCGGAGAGAGCGCGGGCGACACCGCCGGCGCGGAGATCCAGGGCGGCCCACGTGAGCGTGCCGCTGTCCCAGGAGAGCGCGAGGGCGCCGGGCGCGCTCCGGGCGCCGGCCTCGAGCAGCGGGACGAAGTTCTCGCTCACGGGCGACTCAGGGGAGGTAGTCCTTCAGGTTGATGCGCTGCCAGACCTCGGGCGGCACGCGGAAGCGCGGCGTGTACGCCGCCAGCGACGGCTTGGCGGTGGCGTCCACCCCCCACTTCGCGGTGTACTCGTCCTCCCGGGTGGACGGGTCGAGGTCCGAGCCGCGCGCGGCGGTGATGATGGTGATGTCGCGATCGGGCTGGCAGCGCGTCGCGATGGCCCAGGTCATCTGGCGGTCGTCGAAGACGTCCACGTCGTGATCCACCAATACCACCCGCTTCATGTAGAGATCGGCGCCGAGCACGGAGAGGATCGCGTTCTTGGCCTGGCCGGGCAGGCGCTGCTCGATGGACACGTAGCAGGTGAAGGGCCCCGGCACCCGCACGGCCTTCACCGACGGGACCATGGCGCGCACGGCCCGGTAGAGGTTCGCCTCCATCGGGATGGTGGACAGGAGCATGTGGTCGAGATGCGCCACCGTGATGTCCTGGAACAGGGCGCCGCGCCGGTGGGTGACGGCCTTGACCTTGACGACCTCGCGCTGGCGCTCGCCCAGGCTGTAGCCGGTGAACTCGCCGAAGGGCCCCTCCGGGATGCGCTCGGCCGGCAGGATCTCGGCCTCGATCACCAGCTCGGCCTGCGCCGGCACCAGCAGCTCCGAGGTCTCGCAGCGGACCAGCTCGAGCGGCTCGCCGAGCAGCGCCCCCATGATGGCCCGCTCGTCCTCGTCGATGGAGCCGATGGCCAGGGCGCCGAGCGCGATGGCGGGATGGACGCCCACGGCGAAGGCCACGGGCAAGGGCTTCCCCAGGGACTCGGCGATCCGGTAGAACTCCCAGAGGTGCTTGCCCGCGGTGAGGTGGATGGAGGTGGTGTCGCGGCCCTTGACCATCAGGCGGTTGTAGGCGCAGTTCCACGTCTCGCCGGACGGGTCCCTGGCGAAGGAGATGGCGGCCGTGAGGTATGGCCCCGCGTCGCCCTGGTGGTGGACGATCTGGGGCAGGTCGTAGAGATTCACCCGATCCCCCGTGAGGACAACCTCCTTCACTGGACCCGTGGGCACCACGCGCGGCGGAATCGGCCTCTCCATCGCCCGCAGATACGTCCTGAGCATGTCTTCCGGCGCGCAGCCCATCGCCGCCGCCAGGCGCCCACGACTGGCGTGCAAGTTGGTGAGGACGGGAAAGCGCGTGCCCTTGACCTTCTCGAAGAGGAACACGGGCCGCTGCCGCGCCTCTCGCTCCGCCTTCGCCACGATGGCCGTGATCTCGTGGGCCGGGTCCACCTCCTTGGCCCGCCAGCGCGGCCCGGTGCAGCCGCAACCCGTTTCGCTCCCACACGATCAGGGCCAACCCGAGCGCCAGCCCGGCCAGGTTGGCGGCGAGCCAGCCGCCGCTCGACGGCGGCGGGATGAGGAGCAGCCCCGCCAGCGCCGCCCAGCCCCGGCGGCTCCAGGAGAGCGGCCGGAAGAGATAGCCCACGCAGCCGAAGCCGAGGAGGATCACGCCGACGCAGGCCGAGGCCGCGGCGATCACGATCTCCACGACGGAACCCTTCATCAGGAGCGCGGGGTGGAAGACGAAGACGAAGGGCACCACGTAGGCGACGATGCCGAGCCGCATCCCCGCCCAGCCGGTCTTCATGAAGTCCGCCCGCGCGATGGAGGCCGCGGCGTAGGTGGCCAGACACACGGGCGGGGTGATCATCGAGAGCATGCCGAAGTAGAAGAGGAAGAGGTGGGCGCCCAGCGGCGCGATGCCGAGCTGCACCAGTGCCGGTCCCACGAGCACCGCCAGCATGATGTAGACGATCGCCGTGGGCATGCCCATGCCGAGGATGATGCAGACCACCGCCGTCAGCGCGAGGAGCCCGAGCGCGCTGCCTCCCGCCACCGTGACGAGGACGAGCGAGAACTTGAAGCCCAGCCCCGAGAGCTGCAGCACGCCGATGACGAAGCCGGCCACGGCCGTGATGGCGACGATGTCCAGCAGCACCCGCCCGGTCTCCTCGATGGCCCGCCAGAGCCGCGCCGGCGTCAGCCTGTCCTGCCACTGGAATGCCCCCACCACGAGCGTGGCGATGACGGCCGCCATCCCCGCCTTGCCCGCCTGCCAGGAGGCGATCATCAGCGTGTAGGTGAGCACGGCCAGCGGGATGAGGAAGCTCGAGCCGCGGCGCAGCACGTCGCGCAGCCGCGGGAGATCGGGCGAGGGCAGCCCCACGAGGCCGTGCTTGGCGGCGTCGAGGTCCACCTGGACGAAGAGCGAGAGGTAGTAGAGGAGGGCCGGGATCACCGCCGCCAGCGCCACCTCGGAGTAGGGAATGGCGAGGAACTCGGCGATGAGGAAGGCCGCCACTCCCATGACGGGCGGCATGATCTGGCCGCCGGTGGAGGCCACGGCCTCGATGGCCGCCGCCACGTGGGGGGCGTAGCCCGTGCGCGTCATCATCGGGATGGCGATGGGCCCGTCCACCACGACGTTGGAGACCGCGCTGCCCGACACGGTGCCGAAGAGGCAGGAGGCCACCACCGACACCTTCGCCGGGCCGCCGCGGTAGCGGCCCATGAGCGACATGGCCAGATCCGTGAGGAAGCGATCGCCGCCCACGGCGTAGAGGACCTGGCCAAAGAAGATGAAGGCCACCACCATGCTGGCCGTGACCGCCAGCGGGAGGCCGAGGAGCCCGTTCGTGTCCAGGTACAGGTAGACGGCGATGCGCTCCCAGGAGGCGCCCTTGGCGCCGAGCAGCCCCGGCACGGCCCAGGCGAGTTTCGCGTAGAGGATGAAGATGGCGGCCAGGATCACCATGACCCAGCCGACGAGCCGGCGCGTGGCCTCTAGCACCAGCAGGATCGCCAGCGCGCCAAGCGCGACCTTGTCCCAGGTGAGGATGCCGAGCTGGTAGGCGATGACGGGATAGCGGAGCGTGACGTAGAGCCCCACGGCGAGCCCGCCGGCGGCCAGCAGCCAATCGTAGGGCGCCACCCGGTCCGCCCGCGCTCCTGCGCGCCCCTTCATCGCGACGAAGACCGCGGCGAGGCTCACCCCGAGGAAGAGGCCGAGGTACTGCTCCTTGAAGAAGGCGAAGGCGAGGTAGTGGTGGACCTCGAGCGCCCACACCGCCCCGAGCAGCGTCACGCCGGAGAGCAGCGCCCGCTCCACCGCGCGGGGCGCGCCCGTCAGTGCCCTGAACTTCGAGCCGGCGTCGGCCAACGGCTAGGAGTTGAGCGACAGGAGCTTCTGCTGCGCCTGCTCCATCTGCGGCGTCCAGGCCCCGCGCTCCCTGTAGAAGCGGACGGCCGCGGGATGGTAGGGGAGAGTCGTGTCCACGTCCACGAAGCGGTCGCGCGAAAACTCCTTGAACACCGGGTGCATGGCAGGGAGCTTGTCCACCCCGTCCCAGACGGCCCGGAGGGCGTTGTCCACCAGCGCGTCGGGGACGGCCTTGCCCGTCGCCACATAGAGGTCGTAGGCGACGACGCAGGTATCCTCGATGACGGCCGTCGCCGTCGCGGCCTTGACCATGCGCGGGTAGTAGCCGGGCACGGCCGCGCGGAGGCGCCGCTCGCCCTCGGGGGAGCAGTCGATGGAGACGTGGCGGACGCCGACCGCCGCGTCGGCCTCCTTGACCTTGGCCGAGTTGAGGGCGTACTCGGTCACGTCGGCGCGGCCCTGCACGAGGGCATCCACCCCCTCGTTGATGGCCGGGACCGGCACCACCTTCACGTCGCTCCAGGTGAGCCCCGCGCTGGACAGGTGGCCGAACATGTTGTACCAGACCGCCAGGTGGGCCGGGTACTCACCCGTCATCCGCTTGCCCTTGACGTCGTGGACGCTCCGGATGGGCGAGTCCTTGCGGACGAGGAGAGAGACCAGGAATGGCGAGCCGCGCATGACGA
This sequence comes from Candidatus Rokuibacteriota bacterium, assembly GCA_016177555.1. Next base: position 17 of record JACOVB010000504.1, on the reverse strand, counting down.
GGCGGGTGCCTGGGGCG
>JACOVB010000503.1 GCA_016177555.1 Candidatus Rokuibacteriota bacterium | reverse complement strand
GTTCAGGATCTCGAAAGCGAAGTCAACGCCCGTGATGAAGTCGACGAGGGGACTTCGCTCGCTCTCCGGGTGGACGAGGAAGAGCTGTCCGTCACCTGTGGCGAGCCGGAGGACGACATACGCGGCGTCGCCCGCGTGGATCGCGTAGAGCGGGCTCCCGGACGCTGGGGAGCGAACGAGCAACGCAGCCTGGACGGCCGCGAGACCGGCCGATCCCGCCTGGAACCTGACCTGCCCCGCTGCGTCAGTGAGGAGGACGCCTATCGATCTGGTGTCGTCGGCCATCAGCGCGCGCTCGGTCGCGTGCCAGCGCATCCTAGCACGAGCCGCCCCCTGACGACAGCCGGGTGTCCTTGGCCAGCACACCGGGCAGCCGGGATCGTGTCCTCGCCGGCGACATGGCGCCGCCGCGTCTGGTGCCGGCCGGTCAGACGTCAAGGGGTGCCGCCGCGCGCGTGGCCTTCCCCGGCGAGCGGCGCGGAGGCCGCGCGCTCCTCGGCGGCCGGGGCCGCCGGACCCGGTCAGCCGACCCGGGCCGCGACAGTCCGGAGTTCGCGCATCCGCTCCTCTGGCGGCGGGGTGACCCCGCCGAGGGGGTAGCGGCGCCCGAGCTGAGCGTACTTGCCCTCGCCGAAGCCGTGGTAGGCCAGCAGCTCGTACGACCGAACGGTTGGGACCGTGCGGAGGAACTCCGCGATCGCCGCGATGTCCGTCACGGTGTCGTTGAAGCCAGGCACGACGGGCGTCCGGACCACGATCGGCGTGGCGGGAAAGGCGCGCGCGAGCAGGCCGAGATTCTGCAGGATCAGAGTGGTCGGGACGCCGGTGAAGGCCCTGTGCTTGCCCGAGTCCAGGGACTTGACGTCGTAGAGCACGGTCTCCGCGTACCGGCACACCCGCTCGACGTCTTCCCATTCGGCGTGGCCCGTGGTTTCCACCGACGTGCCGATGCCGCGGTCCCGGCACGTCCGGAGCAGGGCCTCCACGAAGCGGCTCTGCTGGCAGGGCTCGCCGCCGCTCACCGTGATCCCACCGGAGGAGCGGGCGTAGAAGACGCTATCCTCTTCCGCGATCCGGACGACCTCCTCGACCGACATGGGCTGGCCGAACAGCCGGAGGGCGCCGGCCGGGCACGCCTCGAGACACTGCCCGCACCGCGTACACCGCCCACGGTCGAGCCGGATCCTTCCGCCCTCCGTGCCGATGGCCTCCTCGGGACACGCCGGGCGGCAGCGCCCGCACGCATCCATGCCGATGCAGCGCTCGGCGTTGCAGGCGATCTCTGGCCGCGCGTCCTGCGACTCGGGGTTGGAGCACCAGCGGCAGCGCAGCGGGCAGCCCTTGAGGAACACGAGATCCCGGATGCCCGGCCCGTCGTGAACCGAGAAGCGCTGGATGTTGAAGACCAGGCCCTCGGTCCTCACCGGCGCCTGCTGCGTCGCCCGGCCGCTCACGCCGTGCCGAAGCTCCATTCGGTCCGGCGGATGATCTCCTCCTGCAGGCCTGGCGTCAGATCCACGAAGTAGGCGCTGTACCCTGCCACGCGGACCAGGAGATTGCGGTACTTCTCCGGGTCCCGCTGCGCGGCCCGGAGCGTCTCGTTGTTGATGATGTTGAACTGGATGTGCCAGAGCTTCAGGTCGCACCAGGACCGGATGAGCGCCGCCAGCCGGCGCGTCCCCTCCTCGCCATCCACCGCCTGGGGGCAGAGTTTCATGTTGAGGAGCTTGGCAGCCGTGTGCTTGTACTTCGACTCGTTGGTCCGGGCAATCGACAGGAGCACCGCCGTCGGCCCTTTGGAGTCGCAGCCTTGCGAGGGGGAGATGCCGTCCGACAGCGGTTGGGTGGCCTTTCGCCCGTTCGGCGTTGCCCCCACCACCCGGCCGAGCGGCATGTAGGCGGTGACGGGCACGTAGCGGACATCCATCTTGCCGCCGTACAGGTTCGTGTAGCGGTCAGAGAGCGAGCGGAAGAAGTCCTCCAGTTCCACCGCGATGTCGTCGGCATACGGGTCGTTGTCCCCATACTTCGGGGCGTTGAGGCCCATCTGCCGCAGCACCTCGTTGCCCTCGAAGTTCCCGGCGAGCGCGTCCACCATCTCACCCATGGTGACCTTCTTGTCGTCGAAGACGAGCTTCTTGAGGGCGGCCAGGGAGTCGACCGCTGTGCCGAATCCGATCGGGTCCCAGCTCCCGAGGACGATCCCACCCTCGATCTTCCCCTGATAGATATCCAGGCCGCTGTCCATGCAGAGGTCGTGCAGGGACGACTCGATGGGCGCGGCGAGCATCGTCGGACGGATCATGTCCGCCAGCCGGTTCTGGACGAACACGTGACGCACCAGGTGCTCCACCTGACGCTTGACGGCGGTCATGACGTCCGCGAACGTCCGGAAGCCTCGCGGGTCGCCGGTCTGAGCGCCGAAGCGCTCGTCACCACTCAACCGGAGCCGCCCGTCGTTCAAGGCCATCTCGACGACGGCCCCAAGGTTGACCATGGAGTTCCCCGTCATGTAGGTGTCCCGGTTGAGCATGCGGACCTCGGTGCAGCCCGAGCCCGAGTAGTTCCGGGCCTCCTCCATCTTCGCTCCCTTGGCGAGGAGCAGGGGGATGATCGCCTCGTCGTTGAGAAACTTCGGGAACCCGGTGCCCTCCTTGAGGACCTCGCACACCTTGAGGAGGAAGCGCTCCGGGGTGCGCGCGTGGATCCGGACCGACAGGTCCGGG
>JACOVB010000039.1 GCA_016177555.1 Candidatus Rokuibacteriota bacterium | reverse complement strand
TCGACGAGGTCGTAGTCCTTCGGGTCGGCGAAGGTCAGCGGCAGGATCCCCTGCTTCTTGAGGTTGGTCTCGTGGATGCGGGCGAAGCTCTTGACGATCACGGCGCGGCCGCCCAGGTAGCGGGGCGACATGGCGGCGTGCTCGCGGCTCGACCCCTCGCCGTAGTTCTCGTCGCCGATCACCACCCAGCCGGTGCTCCGGCCCTTGAGGTCGCGGGCGGTCTTCGTGAACGACTGTCCCGCCTCTCCCGTGACGGGATTGACGCCCTTGCCCGCCTCCCCCGTGAAGGCGTTGACCGCGCCCAGGAACATGTTGTCGCTGATCTTGTCCAGGTGGCCCCGGTACTTGAGCCACGCGCCCGCCGGCGAGATGTGGTCCGTCGTGGTCTTGCCCTTGGTCTTCACCAGAAGTGGCAGCTCCGCGATGTCCTTGCCATCCCATCTCGGGAAAGGCTGGAGGAGCTGGAGCCGCTCGCTGTCCGGCGGGACCTGCACGCTCACGCTGTCCGGGTCGTCCACGGGCGCCTCGTACCCCTCCTCGCCCCGCGCGAAGCCCTGGGGCGGCAGCTGCTCCCCCTCGGGCGGCGTGAAGCGGAAGGGCCGCCCGTCGGGCCCCGGCAGCGTGCCGTGCACCGGATCGAACTCGAGCGTGCCCGCGAAGGCCAGCGCGGTGACGATCTCGGGGCTCGTCAGGAACGAGAGCGTGGCAGCGCTGCCGTCGTTGCGCCCCGGGAAGTTCCGGTTGAACGAGGAGACGATCGTGTTGGCCTCGGTCGCCGCCACGTCCGAGCGCTTCCACTGGCCGATGCAGGGCCCGCAGGCGTTGGCCAGGACCGTGCCCCCGATCTTCTCGAAGGTGCCGATGAGCCCGTCGCGCTTGATGGTCTGGTAGATCCGCTCGGAGCCCGGGGTGACGAGGAAGGGCGTCTTTGCCTTGAGGCCCGCCTTGAGCCCCTGCATGGCGATGTGGGCGGCGCGCTTCATGTCCTCGTAGGAGGAGTTGGTGCAGGAGCCGATGAGCGCCGCCTTGATCGGGGCCGGCCACCCCTCCTTCTGCACCTCGGCGGCGAGCTGGGAAATGGGGCGCGCGCGGTCCGGTGAGTGCGGGCCCACGACGTGGGGCTCGAGCTCGGTGAGGTCGATCTCCACCACCTCGTCGAAGTACTTCTTCGGGTCCGCCAGCACCTCCGGGTCGGCCACCAGATGCGCGCGGTACTGCTCGGCGAGCGCCGCCGCGTCTGCCCGCTCGGTGGCGCGTAGATATTCGGCCATCCGATCGTCGAAGTGGAAGAGGGAGGTGGTGGCGCCCAGCTCCGCCCCCATGTTGCAGATGGTGCCCTTCCCGGTGGCGCTGACGGACTCGGCCCCGGGACCGAAGTACTCGATGATCTTGTTGGTGCCGCCCTTCACGGTGAGGAGCCCGCAGAGGTACGTGATGATGTCCTTGGGCGAGGACCAGCCCGAGAGCTTGCCGGTGAGGCGCACGCCGATGAGCTTGGGGTGCAGCACCTCCCACGCCAGTCCCGCCATGGCCTCGCCACAGTCGGCGCCGCCCACACCGATGGCCGCCATGCCGAGGCCGCCGGCATTGGGCGTATGCGAGTCGGCGCCGATCATGAGGCCGCCGGGGAAGGCGTAGTTCTCGAGGATCACCTGGTGGATGATGCCGGAGCCGGGTTTCCAGAAGCCAAGGCCGTACTTGCGCGCGGCCGAGCGGAGGAAGTCGTAGACCTCGTTGTTCTCGGTGACGGCGCGCTTCATGTCCTCGGAGGCGCCGCTCTGGGCCCGGATCAGGTGGTCACAGTGGACGGTGCTGGGCACCACGACGCGTTTCTTTCCCGCCTGCATGAACTGGAGCAGCGCCATCTGCCCCGTGGCGTCCTGCAGGGCCACGCGATCCACGCGGAGCCGGAGCTGAGCCTGGCCACGGCTCCACTCCTGCGCATCGAAGTCGGCGGCGTGGCTGACCAGGATCTTCTCGGCCAGGGTGAGCCCGCGGCCGAAGCGCCGGCGCGCGTGCTCGAGCTTGGCGGGCATGGACTCGTAGAGCCGCTTGATCTGATCTGCCGCCATGGAGGACCTCCTCGATCGACCTGACCGCATCCCGACCGGGTCCCGATTCGGGGCCACACAGACGTATCGCCTCCCGCCAGTCTCTGGACAGGAGGCGACCGTTCCAATCCGATGATCACGCTAGCATGACGCGCAGCGACAGGTCAAGGCGCTCAGCGGCATGGTGCCGGCTCAGAACAGCGACAGGATGGCGCGGCGGCGGAGCCTCAGGATCGAGTCGGTAGGGGAGATGTCCATGGGGCAGACCTCCGTGCAGTTGGCCTGCCCGTGACAGCGCGCGAGGGCGTCCTCGGAGAGGAGCAGGGCCGAACGGTCGCCGTGGCCTGCGTCACGGCTGTCCATCTGGAGCGTGAACACGCGATTGAGCGCGGCAGGCCCCGGGAAGCGCTCGTCGTGGGCCACCATGGTGCAACCCGACACGCACATGCCGCAGCCGATGCACTCGACGGCCGCGTCCACCCGGCGGCGCTCGGCGGTGTCCCGACCCACGGCAGCGAAGACCGAGGGACCGCCGGCCGGCACGAAGGTCGCCCCGGCGGCCAGCATCTTCCGCCCGAAGGGTGCCATGTCCACGACGAGGTCCCGGATCAACGGGAAATGGTAGAGCGGACGCACGGTGACGGTCCCCCGCGGCAGAGGCGCGAGCAGCGTGCGGCAGGCCCAGCGCTCGCGCCCGGCGATGACCATGGCACAGGAGCCGCACATGCCGACGCGGCAGGCGTATCGGAAGGCGAGCGTCGCGTCGCTGCCGCGCTGGATCTCCACGAGGGCGTCGAGCACCGTCATGCCCTCGCGCGGGGTCACCGGGTAGTCCTGCGCCCGCTCCTCACCTCCCGGCGCCCACCGGAAGACCCTCAGGACCATCGCCAGCCCCAGACGATGGCGAAGAGGAGAAGCCCCACGCCGATGGCGCCGGCGAAGAGCGCTCGGTGCCAGCGGACAGGCAGGCCGAAGTCCAGGAGGATGGCGCGCACCCCCAGGAGCCCGTGGAGAAGGACGAGGGCCAGGAGCGTCGCCTGGACGGGACGCACGAAGGGATTCCGCAGGTGGAAGACGATCGCGACCACGAGTCCCACCGCCGCGGCCCGCTGGAGCAGCCACGCCCACATGCCGGCCTTGGTGTCGCGCCACCCTTCGCGCGTCACCCATGCGCGCCGGAGCACCCGCGGCCCACTCATGGTCGGCGGCGAGTATAGCATCGCCGCGGCCGCCGGCCGCGGCCGGCGCTCCGGACCATATGCACTGCTACTTGTCGTTTAGTCAGACTATATGCAAAGTACGCCTACATGAATGGTGCACAGCCACCTGCGCGCTCTCGAGACCACCCATGCGGTCACCCTCGTGCGCCCCTTCCACGGCGGAGGGCAGAAGGAAGTGGTCAAGATGCCCAGGTGCTACGGCTTCGACACGGGGTTCGTGAGCTTCGCGCGGGGCTGGGACCCGCTGCGCCCGGAAGACCTCGGGGTGCTCTGGGACCACGTGGTCCTCGAGACGCTGCTCGCGCGGCTCCCGACGGAGCGGATCTGCTACGGGCGCGACAAGGGGGGCCGCGAGGTCGACTTCGTGATCCCGCGCGGCCGCGACCGCGTGGACGCCATCGAGCGCAAGTGGAATCCGGCCCACTTCGACCCCACGGCGATGACGGTGTTCAGCCGCTACTACCCCAACGCAGGACTCGCCGCCTGGGGTCGGTAACGGGTGAGCCGCACGGGCTCGGTCCAGACGCGAGGCGCGGCCCCGGCCTCGGCCTGGACGTGCACGTTGACGAGCGCCGCCGAGGGCTCGGGGTGATCGGCGCGGAAGTGCGAGCCCCGGCTCTCCGCCCGCTCCAGCGCGCTCCGGGCGATGAGCCAGCCCACCTGCGCCTGGTGCCGGAGGTTCAGCCAGTCCTGCCAGGCGAGGTTGAAGGCGGCTCCGCCCGGGACGCCGGCGCGCTCGGCGCGGGCGGCGATGTCCTCGATGTCGGCGAGCGCCACCTGGAGCCCCGCTCCGGACCGGATCAGCCCCACGCGGTCCCACATGACGCTGCGGAGCCGCGACTGGAGCGTGTAGAGGCTCTCCTCCCCGCCCCGGCCGAGCGGTGCCGTGACCGAGGCACCCTGCTCCTCGACGGCCGCCGCGGAGAGCTCCGGCAGCGGCCGGCCGACCACCCACTCCGCCATGCGGTCTCCCGCGATCCCACCGAAGACCGTGGAGTCGGCCACGCCATTGCCGCCCAGGCGATTGGCCCCGTGGATGCCGCCCGCGTCCTCGCCGGCCGCGAAGAGCCCTTCCACCGGCGTGCGGCAGGCCGTGTCGATCACCAACCCGCCCATCGTGAAATGCGCCGTCGGCCCCACCTCCACGGGCTCACGGGCCAGGTCCCGGCCGAAGTCGCGGCAGCGCTTGACCATCCCGCGGAAGTTCCGCTCGACGACGTCCGCCCCGAGGTGCGAGACATCGATCCACACCCCACCGTTGGGCGTCCCCCGCCCCTGCGTCACCTCGGTGAAGGCGGCGCGCGCCACGAGGTCCCGGGT
>JACOVB010000038.1 GCA_016177555.1 Candidatus Rokuibacteriota bacterium | reverse complement strand
GCTCGGGGCTCCTCAACGTGCACTTCGACGTGTACCCCGAGGAGGCCCAGTCGTTCCTCCGGGAGTTCCGGCAGCGCCACTCGGCCGACGAGGTGATCGGGCTGCTCCGGGACCTGAAGGGGCTGCGGGTCCTCGTCATCGGGGATGCGATCATCGACGAGTACCACTATGTGCAGTCGCTGGGGAAGTCGCCCAAGGAGCTGCTCGTCACCACCCGCTACCTGCGCGAGGAGCAGTTCGCGGGCGGCATCCTCGCCTGCGCGAACCACGTGGCCGGGTTCTGCGACCGGGTGGACCTCGTCACCTGCCTGGGGACTCGGGACTCCCGCGAGGAGTTCATCCGCTCCCACCTCAAGGGCAACGTCTCGCCGACCTTCTTTTTCCGCGACGACACCGGCACGGTGGTCAAGCGCCGCTACGTGGAGCAGGCCTTCCTCAGCAAGATGTTCGAGGTCTCGTTCCTTGACGATACGGATCTGCCCGAGCCGGTGGGCCGGGAGGTGGAGCGGCACGTGGCCCGGGTGGCGTCCGGCTACGACCTCGTGCTGGTCGCGGACTACGGCCACGGCTTTCTCGGCCGCGACCTGATCCGGCTGCTGGGCTCCGAGGCCCGGTATCTCGCCGTCAACGCGCAGACCAACAGCGCCAACGCCGGGTACAACCTCGTCAGCAAGTACCCGCGCGCGGACTACGTCTGCATCGACGAGCCCGAGGTGCGCCTGGCGGCCCAGGACCGCCGCACGGACCTCGAGCAGATCATGCGGGTCCTGGCCAAGGACCTGACCTGCCGCCGCATCTCGATCACGCAAGGGCACAAGGGGTGCATCGCCTACGCCGAGCACGAGGGCTTTCATCACGTGCCCGTCCTCTCGCGCGAGATCGTGGACCGGATCGGGGCCGGCGACGCCTACCTGTCGGTCACGGCCCCGTGCGCCGCCGCCGGTTACCCGGCCGATGTCATCGGCTTCATCGGCAACGCCGTGGGGGCGCTGGCCGTGCGCATCATCGGCAACCGGACGCCGGTGGAGCCCGTACCGCTCTTCAAGTTCATCACCGCGCTGCTCAAGTGACCCCGACGTATCTCGTCGAGCTGGGGGCGCTGCTGGCCCGGGTCGAGGCGACCGACGGGGTGGGAGCGGCGCTCGCCCTCGACGACGGGCTGGCCCGGGTCATCGACATCGTCAGGACCCAGACCGCGGCGGGGCGCAAGGTCATCTTCATCGGCAATGGCGGCAGCGCGGCCATCGCGAGCCACCAGGCCGTGGATTACTGGAAGAACGGCGGCATGCGGGCCGTGGCCTTCAACGACCCGTCGCTGCTCACCTGCGTCAGCAACGACTTCGGCTACGCGCACGTGTTCGAGAAGCCCATCGAGATGTTCGCGGACGCCGGCGACGTGCTGATCGCCATCTCGAGCTCGGGGAAGTCGGAGAACATCGTGCGCGGCGTGGAGGCCGCGCGGCGGACAGGCTGCCGGATCATCACACTGTCAGGATTCCGGCCCGACAACCCGCTGCGCCGGCTGGGCGAGCTGAACTTCTGGGTTCCCGCTGACTCCTACGGTCACGTCGAGATCACCCACCTCGCGCTCTGCCACGCGGTCGTCGACGCCATCATGGCCGGCCGTAGCTGACGGGGCGGCCGCGGAAATGGGGCGGTCACTGCGCCCCGCGCCCGCCATCTGGCCGGTTTTCCTGACGAAGTCGCCGGATGAGTCAAACGACCTAGGAAAAGGTTGACATCCCGCGGCGAGCGATCTAGCGTTACCCGCGAGTGAGGCGCGATGCTGTTCATCAATCCGGCCCAGGAGAAGTTTGGCGGGTTCCTGTCGCGGTATGTCCCCGTGGGCATTCCCGTGGCCATCGGCTGCCTGTCGGCCTACCTGACGAAGCACGGCATCACGTGTCGCGTGGTGGACGAGGAGCTGATCGAGCTGACACCGTCGGCGCTGCGGGAGCTGGTGGCCGGGCTCGACCGGCCCTACATCTTCGGGCTGTCCTGCCTGACCGCGCACGTGGTGCGCGCCTACCAGCTCGCCGCCATGATCAAGGCGGAGTTTCCCGACTCCATCATCGTCGCCGGCGGGCTCCACCCGACCGCCTGCCCTGACGAGGCGCTCCAGACGGGCAACATCGATTACGTCGTCCGGGGCGAGGGCGAGGAAGTGATGCTCCAGCTCCACCGGTCCCTCCGCGGCGGCGCCGACCCGACCAGGCTCAAGGGGGTGAGCTTCACGCGCGACGGCCGGATCGTCCACAACCCCGAGGCGCCGCTCATCCCGGATCTGGACGACATCCCCATGTTCCCGTACGAGCTGTTCGACAATCCCAAGTACGACATGGCCTTCATCACTTCATCCCGCGGGTGCCCCTACAAGTGCACCTACTGCAGCCAGCGCATGCTGACCGGGACGACCTACCGCTACAAGTCTGCCGGCCGCATCGTCCAGGAGCTCGACGTGCTCGTCAACCGGTACGGGCAAAAGCAGATCGTCTTCTACGATGACAACTTCTGCTTCAAGGCCAAGCGCGTGAGCGAGGTGTGCAGCGCGATCATCGACGCGGGGCTCCACAAGAAGTGCACGTTCTCCGTCCAGACCAGGGCGGACAACTTCCCGCCCGACATGGTCCCGATCCTCGCGGCGGCGGGTTTCACGCACGCGGGCTTCGGCATGGAGACCGGCGTGAACCGGCTGGCGCAGCTCATCGGCAAGGGGGAGACCGTGGAGCAGCACCTGGAGGCCGTGGATCTCGGCAAGAGGCACGGCTTCGACGTCTCGCTCTTCATGATCTTCGGCCTGCCCACCGAGACCGCGGAGGAGCGGGCGACCAGCTTCCGCGTCGTCCAGGGCGCGAAGGTCCAGGCCTCGAAGTACAACAACCTGATCCCGTACCCCGGCACGCCCATCTTCACCGACCTGCAGAAGAGCGACCGGATCCACATCGAGCCGGGCTGGAGCAACTTCAACAGCACCCTGTCCGTCACGCGGAGCATCTTCGACAGGACCCCGCTGCCCTACGTGCCGGAGACGACGAGCGAGTTCGAGCTCAAGCGAGACATCATCAAGTACAACATGAAGACCTACGTGACCCCGCGGGCCGTCACGGCGATCCTCCTGGGCAAGAAGGGGCCGGGCTGGTATCAGCTGCCGGAGCGCTGGTTCCTCACGCCGCGCGAGCTCTACCACGTGGCCCGCATCGGCGTGAACGTGGCGGTGAACATGGCCGTGGCGTTCCTGCCGCTCCGGATCACCGAGCCCATCATGAACTGGCTCAACCCGGCCATGCGGGCGCGGCCGAGGATCGAGGGCTACGACGCCTCGGCCTTCAGCGCGTCCCAGTGGGACAAGGACTCGGCCAAGCAGAAGACGGTCGTGCTGAAGGCGGCCCAGGAGGAGCGGAAGGCCACGGGGCGCGTCAACATCGCGCTGCCCGTCGTCCGGGACGGGACGTCGAAGGCCGAAGAGCGGGTCGGGGTGTAGGGAGTCGCTGCCGCTCGATCGGAGTCTCGGCGCTGCCCGACTGCCCGCGCCGGCTCCGAAGCCGGTCACGGGGCGAGCCGACCGCCTTCTCGCTCCCCATGTACGGCGCCGACCAACCCGCGGACGATTTCAGGCTCGACGTCTTGCCGGCGACCCGATGGGCGTGCTTCTCCGCGGCCGCGATGTGACTGAGCGCGCTCCTCATGCCCTGGCGCCGCGGAAATTGAGGTCGTGACCGCCGGGGGACATACGGTATGATCCCGGGGATTCTTCACGCGACTGCGGGTGACCGGTCACGCTGGCTCCGCGGGCCGAGCCGAGGGGCGGGAGTGCTTCGATGGCCATTCAACAGGTAGGCGCAAGGACTGTCCTGAAGGTGCTGGGCGACGTCGTCCGGTACCGGATCTCGCCCTCGTTCCGGCATCTCATCCTCCACGTCACGAACATCTGCAACATGCGCTGTCAGCACTGCTTCGTGGACTTCGAGGAGAAGCCCAACGACCTCTCCCTCGAAGAGATCGCCGGAGTCGCCGGGGAGATCAACGACCTCATCTGGCTGGACATCGGGGGTGGGGAGCCGTGTCTGCGCAAGGACCTGGCGGAGGTCGTGGACCTGTTTCGGGCGCGGGAGATCTCGATCCCGACCAACGGCTGGTTCCCGGACCGGATCACGAAGGTGGCAGGAGCCATCCACGAGAAGAACCAAGGACGGCTCATCATCACGGTGTCCCTCGACGGCTTCGAGGCCACCCACGACGAGATGCGCCAGAAGGGAAGCTTCCAGCGGGCACACGAGACCATCCGCCGGCTGCGGGAGATCCCCGGGCTGCGCGTGAAGGTCAACACCGTGGTCTGCGAGCGTAACTCCGGCGAGATCCTGGATTTCATGCGGTACGTCCGGGACCTGGGGGTCGATTACCAGTCCCTGTTGCTGTTGCGAGGCAATCCCATCAACCCCCTGTACCGCCTGCCATCCATGGACTCGCTCCGCAGGCTCGGCGAGGCGATGCAGCACATCCTCGACGGCTACGACTTCGGCCGGAAGGGATTCTTCAGGTCGGTGCTGCGGAACTACCAGGCCGTGAAGTGGGAGACGCAGCTCCAGACACTGGAACGAGAGACCCAGGTCGTTCCCTGCCTCGGCGGCCAGATCCACGTGGTCGTCTACGCCAACGGAGAGGTGGCCCCGTGCGAGATCCTCCCCCCGGTGGGCAGCATCCGGAAGTCGCCCCTCAAGGAGGTCCTGACGAGCGCCGAATGGAAGGACGCTGTCGACGGAATCCGGCGCAAGGCCTGCCATTGCACCCACGACTGCAACCAGCAGGAGAACATCCTCTTCGACCCGCGGACCTATTCCAAGCTGCTCGGTTTCTAGACCGGTGCTCTCCCCTTCCGTTTCAGTGATCATTCCGTGCTTCAACGCCGAGCGGCACATCCGCCGATGCCTGGAGGGGGTGGAGCGCCAGACCTACCCGGACTTCGAGGTGGTGGCGGTGGACGATGCCTCCACCGATGGGACGCTGGGGACCCTCAAGGAATTCCAGGCCGTCAAGATCGTCCAGAACTCCGGGAACCGCGGCCCGGCCTTCTCGCGGAACCGGGGCATCGAGGCGAGCAGCGGACATCTGCTGGTCTTCCTCGACGCCGACTGCGTCGTGGAAGACCCCGAATGGCTCTCCCGGCACGTCCGGGCCCACGACACGCTCTGCGGGACGATCCTTGGTGGCGGGATCCTCGGCGTGGGGAAAGGAGTCGTGGCGCGGGCCGACTCCTACTGCCACTGGCTCACCAACATCCCGTACTCGAAGGAGCGGATCGCCTCGCGGTCCGCGCGCCCGGGGCGGTTGCACTTCTCCCGGCACCTCGTCACGACCAACATGAGCCTGCCGCGTCCCGTGTTCCTCGCGGTGGGCGCCTTCGACGAGGGGCTCCGGACCGGAGAGGATGTCGAGTTCTGCGAGCGCGCCATCGCGCGGGGCTTCACGCTCCGGCTGGAGTCCGAGATCGTCGTGCGCCACCACGACCGGGAGTCGCTGCGCGAGTTCGCCCGGTGCTTCTATCGCGTTGGGCTGGACCGGGTGCCGGCGCGAAGGCGGCACTTCTCCCGGTATCACCACCTGATGCCGCGAGGCGTCCTCTCCAGCATCCTCCTGTGCATCCCCATCGGCCTCCTGGGGCCGCTACAGCCGATCACGGCCTGGATTCGTTACGATGCGCGGGTGGTGCTCTACTACCCGCTGATCGCGGTGTCCAGCTTCGCCATGGCGCTCGGGATCGTCCGGTACTGGGTGGACCAGAGAAGGCTTGGCGGCTAGCGTGCGCTGGCCGCGCTCCGGCGCGAGGAGATACGAGCGGGCGGCGGCCTCTCCGGGTGCCGTCGGGAGCTCCTGAGGGGAGCCCCGTGCTCAAGGGGATCCTGCTCGCGTGCGGCGCGTTCGGCGCCTTCCTTCCCCTGCACCTCGCGATCTTCCACCTCCGCGCGCCCCATCGTCGCTTCGGCTCCATGGTGCGGCTCCACGCGTCCCTGGCCCTCGGCCTGATCGTGGCGTACGCCGTCACGCCGCCGGACGTCTGGGTGATTCCCGCGGGCTGGGCGGGGGCGGGCTGGCTGATCGATCTCGCCAATGGGCTCCTCGTCCACAGCCTGCTGTTCGCGGGGTACAGCATGTTCTATTTCCTCGTGGACCGCGGCTTCTCCGCGCGGATCCTCATCGAGATCGAGCGCGCGCCGGGGCAGGCGCTCACCCCGGAGGAAGTCGCCGCGATCTACTCGCTCGACCGGGTTGTGGCGCGTCGACTCGACGAGATGGTGGACATCGGGTCCGTGATCAAGGAGGGTGACCGGTATCGGATGACGGCCCGGGGGCGCCGGGAGGCGCAGCCCTTCGCGTTCCTGAAATCGTTCTTTCGCCTGGGCCCGGGCGGGTAGGCGTGCGAGGGCTCCTCGCGGCGGCGCTGACATTCTTGGCCTTCCTCGGGGTCCAGGTCGTCACCTATCACTTCGTGAGGATCCGGCGGAGGCTCTTTGTGATGCTCTGGCTCTGGCTCCTCGGCTTCCCCGGCTACGTGGCGCTCGTCCGCCTTCTGCCAGACGACGCGGCCTGGCTGCCGCCGCTTCTGTCGGCTCCGTCTGACGCGGTCGTGTGGATCAACGGCGCCCTGGTCTACTGGTTCCTCTTCGCCGGGTACTATCAGCTGTTCAACATGGCCGACAACTCGGTCGGCGTGCGGAGCCTGATCGAGCTCTCCCGAGGGCCCCAGGACGGTCTCAGCCTGGAGGAGCTCAAGCGGTACTACTCCTTCGACGTGATGCTGGGGCGGAGGATGGAGCGCCTGGTGGCCGCCGGCTACCTCGAGCGGGAAGGCCACCGGTACCGGTGCACCGGCCGGGGACTCGCCGCCGCACGACTGATGAGGACGCTCAAGGGCCTGCTCAACCTCGGGCCCGGCGGGTGACCGGGTGGGGGCGGCGGCGGGCCCCCCAGCGGTAAGCCGCCTGTCCATACGTCATTGTTTTTCGTGAGATGCAGTCTCCGGGTGAGGGCGAATTCCTTGCGAAACGGGGGGAGCACCCATACAATCGTGGAGCGGGCCGCGGTCGGGTCGGCCCCCGCCCGGGAGATCACCCCAGATCACGCCGCGAGGGAAGAGCATGGCGACAGCGTTCCGGCATGTCCTGGTGACGGGCGGAGCGGGCTACGTGGGGGCGGTGCTCGTGCCCAAGCTCCTGGCCCATGGCTACCGGGTCACGGTGGTGGACCTCTACATCTTCGGCGAGGCCGCGCTCGCCTCGGTGTCCGGCCACCCCGAGCTCCGCCAGGTGAAGGGGGACATCCGCGACCGGGCACTCCTGGAGCGCGAGCTCACGGGGGTAGACGCGGTGATCCACCTGGCCTGCATCTCCAACGACCCGAGCTTCGAGCTGAATCCCGCGCTGGGCAAGTCGATCAACTACGACGCCTTCTTGCCGCTGGTGGACATCTCCAAGGACCGCGGCGTCAGGCGCTTCATCTACGCCTCCTCCTCGAGCGTGTACGGGATCAGGCTGGAGGAGAACGTCACCGAGGATCTCCCGCTCACCCCCTTGACGGACTACTCCAAGTACAAGGCCCTCTGCGAGGAAGTACTGCTGCGCGCCCAGGCGCCCGGCTTCACCACGCTGATCCTCCGTCCCGCCACGGTGTGCGGGGACTCGCCCCGGCTCAGGCTCGATCTCACGGTGAACATCCTGACCAACCTCGCCGTGAACCGGGGCCGGATCACGGTGTTCGGGGGCGCGCAGAAGCGGCCCAACATCCACATCGAGGACGTCACCGACCTCTACGTGCAAGCGCTCGAGTGGGACGACGCGCGCATCGCGGGGGAGACCTTCAACGCGGGCTACGAGAACCACACCGTGGCGACACTGGCCGAGATGGTGCGGGAGGTGGTGGGGCGGGAGCAGGTGCGCATCGAGACGACGCCCACGAACGATCACCGCTCGTACCACATCTCCTCCGAGAAGATCAAGCGCGCCCTCGGCTTCGACCCGCGCCACACGGTGGAGGACGCGGTCCGCGATCTCACGCAGGCCTTCCGCGCGGGACGGATCCCCGACTCGATGGACGACCCGCGCTACTACAACATCAAGACCATGCTCGCGGCGAAGCTGTAGGATGCGGGTCCCCTACTCCTACCTCAGGGAGCAGTTCGCCGACTCCGAAGCGATCCTGCGCGACATCAAGGGGCTGCTCGAAACCACGCAGTTCACCCTGGGGCCGGCCGTCGCGCGATTCGAGGCCGCCTTCGCCCGGATCTGCGGCGCGCGCTTCGCCGTGGGCGTGGGGACGGGCACGGATGCCCTCTTTCTCTCGCTCAAGGCGCTCGGCGTCGGTCCCGGCGACGAGGTCATCACCGCGGCCAACACCTTCATCGCCACGGCGGGCGCCATCGTGGCTGCCGGCGCCCGGCCGGTATTCGTGGACGCCGGCGACGACTTCAACATCGATCCGGCCGGGATCGAGCGGGCCATCACGCCGCGGACCAGGGCGATCATGCCCGTGCATTACGCCGGGCAGCCGGCCCGGATGGGCGCGATCCTGCCGATCGCGGCCGCTCACCGGCTACCCGTGGTGGAGGACGCCTGCCAGGCCATCGGCGCCTCCGTCGACGGCCGTCTCGTGTCGAGCTTCGGCGTGGCGGCGGGCTTCAGCCTCCACCCGCTCAAGAATCTCAACGTGTGGGGTGACGGCGGCGTCATCGTCACGAGCTCGGAGGAGCTGGACGCCACGCTCCGGCTCCTCCGCAATCACGGGCTCAGGAACCGGGACGAGGTGGAGATCTTCGGCTACAACAGCCGGCTCGACACGCTCCACGCCATCGTGGGCAACCACCTGATCACGGAGGTGGAGGCCATCACCGCGGCCCGGATCAGGAACGCCCTCGCGCTGGACGCGGGGCTCCTGCCCCTGGCGCCGCGGGTGCGCATTCCCACCCGCCACGCCAACGAGCGCCACGTCTTCCACCTCTACATGTTCGAGGCCGACGACCGCGACCGGCTGCGGGCGTATCTCGTCGAGCGCGGGGTCGAGGCGAAGATCCACTACCCCGTGCCGCTGCATCTCCAGCCGGCCGGCCGGCGCCTCGGCTACAGGGAGGGCGACTTCCCCGAGGCCGAGCGCCAGGCGAAGCGCATCATCACGCTGCCGGTCCATCAGCACCTGAGCCCGGAGCAGGTGGACTACATGGTCGAGGTGGTGACGGACTTCTACGGCACGAGCGCGCGGCGGTGACCGAGTCGGCCCGCCGGGTCAAGTACATGGACCTGCCCCGCCAGTTCGCTGACGGCGAGGTGGCGCGGCGGGTGGCGGAGGAGTTCAGCCGCTGCCGTTTCGTCCTGGGCCCCCAGGTGGCCGAGTTCGAGAGCCGCTTCGCCCGGCTCTGCGGCGCGGCCCACGCGGTGGGGCTCAACTCCGGCACCGATGCGCTGTTCCTCGCGCTGCGGGCGCTCGGCGTGGGAGCGGGGGACGAGGTCGTCACGGTCCCCAACAGCTTCGTCGCCACGGCGGGCGCCATCGTCATGGCAGGCGCGACGCCCGTCTTCGTGGACGTCAACGCCGAGTACCTGATGGACCCGGCGGGGCTCGAGGACGCCATCACGCCGCGGACCCGGGCGATCATCCCCGTCCATCTCACGGGCAACCCCGCCGACATGGACGCCGTCGGCGCCGTGGCGTCCCGGCACCGGCTCGC
>JACOVB010000518.1 GCA_016177555.1 Candidatus Rokuibacteriota bacterium | reverse complement strand
GAGCAGCTCCAGTGGGAGACGCCCGACTACCTCATGTACCCCACCGGAGGTGGCACGGGGCTCGTGGGCATCTGGAAAGCCTACGAGGAGCTCGCCGCGATGGGCTGGCTCAAGACACGCCAGCCCCGCTTCGTGGCCGTCCAGGCCGAGGGGTGCGCCCCGGTGGTGAAGGCGTGGAACGACAGGGCGGAGACGACGGCGCTCTGGGAGAACCCGGTGACCCACGCCGCGGGCCTCCGGGTCCCCGGCCCCTTCGCGGGGCGGCAGATGCTCGCCATCCTCAGGGAGACAGGCGGCTGCGCCCGGGCCGTGAGCGAGGGGGAGATCGTGGAGGCCCAGCGCCTCCTGGCCCGGACCGAAGGGATCTGGGTCGCCCCCGAGGCGGCCGCGGCGCTGGCCGCGCTGCTGCAGCTGCGGGACAGCGGCGAGGCGGGGCCCGGGGACCGGGTCGTCATGATCCTCACGGGCTGCGGCCTCAAGTGCGCGCCCCCGGCGCTGCCCCCGCCCGTGCACCTCGAGGGAGGGGACGAGGAGATCCTCGCCCGCGTGCGGCAGCGCCTCGCCGCCTGACGCCGCGCGCCAGCCGATTCCCCCTTGACAGGCCGCGGGTGCCCGGCTACGCTCCCACTTGAGTTGCGAAACAGCGCAACTCTTCACGGGAGGGATCCGTGGCGCGCCAGTCGGAGCACCGCCTCTTCGAGCTGCAGGCCGAGATGGCCAAGGTGCTGGCCCACCCCACGCGCCTGCGGATCCTCAGCCGGATCGGGGGCGGCGAGGTGGCCTACGGCGCGCTCCTGACGGACCTGGGGGTCTCGAAGACCAATCTCTCCCAGCATCTGGCCATTCTCCGCAAGGGGGGCGTCGTCGCGGTCCGCCGGGACGGTGTGCACGTGCATTACCGGCTCACCTTTCCGGAGATCACGGACCTCTGCTCGGCCATGCGCGGGGTCCTCGCCAAGCACCTGGCGGAGCACGCCCGGCAGGGCCGGTTGCTGATGCGCCGGGCGGGCTGAGGGGGCGCGCCATGCCTGACACCGAGGTGAGGGCGGAGCTGAAGATGCTCGCCGCGGCGCGAACGAAATAGGGGAGCCCTCCCATGAGCGACGGCGGGGTCAAGCGGATCTTGTACGTCCAGACCAGCGGCGTGGAGGCCCCGGGCCGGAGCGCCACCGTGTTCTTCCTCGCGGCCTCGGCGGCGGCCATGGACGTGGAGGTGAGGATCTACTTCACCCAGACCGCGCCGACCCTCCTGCGGCGGGGGACGCCGGAGACGCTGCGGGTCAAGCCGGGCGGGGCGACCCTCTCGCACTTCATGGACCAGGCCCGGGACCTCGGGGTCCGCTTCTACGTCTGCCAGCCGAGCCTGGACCTGAACGACCTCAAGATGGAGGACCTCATGGAGGGCGTCGAGATGATCGGCGGCGCCGCCTTCAACGACATGGCCCTCGAATCCGACCGCGTCATCTGCTTCTGATGCCTCTCGCGGAATCCCTTGCCCGCGAGGCGCCGGGGCCCGGAGGGAAGCCCGCGGAGGTCCCGTACGCCGAGAAGGAGCGCCTCTTCGCCGCGGTCAAGGCCGACCTCCGCTTCGAGGACTACCTCTACGGCTGCTACGAGTGCGGGATCTGCGTGGCGGTGTGCCCCTCGGCCCGCTTCTACGATTTCAGCCCGCGCCGCATCGCCCAGGCGGTGGCGCGGGAGGACGTGGAGCTGGTCTGGGAGCAGATGAACGGGGAGATCTGGGAGTGCTCCCAGTGCTTCTCGTGTCTCAGGTGCCCGCGCAAGAACAACCCCGGCGGCATCGTCACGATCATGCGCGAGGTGGCGGTCCGGAACGGGCTGCACTCCGCCCAGCAGGCGCTGGAGGGCTACAGCCGCATCATCTACAAGATCATGTCCACGGGCACCCAGGTCTCGCCGGACATGATCCGCCCCGAGGCCTTCCCGGACTGGGGGCCCACGGCCCGGGAGACCGCCGAGAACCTCGAGGTCTGGCGCCGGGCGATGCCGCCGGAGACCATGCACACGACGTCCACCTCCTGGGAAGTGGACGACAAGACGCTCACCGAGCTCTACCTGATCTGGCACCTCACCGGCGTCCTCGACATGATCCGGACCCTGGACGAGAGCCTCCACATGATCCTCGTGGACGTCATGGAGGAGAAGCTCGAAGAGGCGGGATACCCCCTGTCGTGAGCGCCTCGGGAGACGCCATGCCCATCAACCTCCCCGTTATCCAGCCCGGCACCCAGGCGAGGAAGGGACCCTTTGCGCGCCGCCCCGAGGACGCCGCCGAGAGCCTCCGGGAGCGGACCCTCGAGCTGGCCGAGCGGGGCGAGTGGATCGTGCAGCGCGTGCCAGAGCCGCACCTGGAGGTGCCCACGCGCTCGAGCGGCGTCAAGCGCGTCCCCCTCGGGCACACCTGGCACCACAAGAGCTGCGGGCAGTGCGGCCACATCCCCGGCTACTCCACCGCGATCTTCTGGCTGCACCGAAAGCTGGGGCTCGAGTACGAGGACCCCCGCGATCAGACCTCCTGCACGGCCTGGAACTACTACGCCTCGGCCACGGCGAACCAGGCCGCCCAGGCCGCCGTCGCCCTGCGCAACTTCGCCGCCGCCCACCAGTCCGGCTACTACCCGCTGATCCACTGCGCCACCTCCTACGGGCACTACAAGGAGGTCCGCGCCGAGATGGTCCATCACAAGGCCTTGCGCGACCAGGTGCGCGAGATCCTGAAGAAGATGGGCAAGCCGCTGGTGATGCCCGAGGAGATCGTGCACTACAGCGAGTGGATCTACGCGATCCGCCACGAGATCGCCAAGCGCAAGGTGCTGGACCTCTCGGGGATCACGGCCACGGTCCACCCCGCGTGCCACTACTACAAGCTGGTGCAGGAGGACGCCATCTACGACCCGGACGTCTACGGCGGGCATCGGACGGCGATCGTCACCGGGGTCGCGCAGGCCCTCGGGGTCACGGTGGGGGACTACTCCACCTGGTTCGACTGCTGCGGCTTCGGCTTCCGCCACATCCTGGTCCAGCGCGACTTCAGCCGCTCGTTCGCCGTCCAGCAGAAGATCGAGGCCCCGCGCGACGAGGTGAACCCGGACGTGACGCTGACCCACGACACCGGCTGCGTGACGACGCTGGACAAGAGCCAGTTCGCGGCGCAGGCGCATACCGGGGTGAAGGCCGCCATTCCCGTCCTGTCCGAGGCCCAGTTCTGCGCGCTCGCCATGGGGGCGCACCCGTACCGGGTCTGCCAGCTCCACTGGCACGCCGCCGACTACCGGCCGCTGCTCGAGAAGATGGGGATCGACTGGCGCGAGCGCTGGCGCGAGTTCGAGGACGACGTCGCGCGGCTCAAGGCGAATCCCGGGACCTACCTCACCTGGGACGACGCCGGGTAGTGCCGGTCCAATGAACTTCGCCATGGCTCGCTCCCGCTCGCCCGTTTCCCGTGTCCGCTCGCCTGGCCTCCGGCTGCGGCTCGCCCAGCCATGTTCTCGGTCGGCGCGGGCGCTCAACGTACAGGGAGTACGCCTCGCGCCCGCGCCGGCGGGGCTCCCGCCCCTCTTTCCACCTTCGCTCGCCTCGCCTGCGGCTCGCCCAGCAGTGGGCCTTGTCTGCCTCGTTCCTTGGCCCGGCACACCGCGGTTGGACTCCGGCGCCTCTCGAGTAGGAAGACAAGGAGAACGTGGATGGCCAGTGACACCCTGCTGATCATCGGGGGCGGCCCGGCGGGGCTCGAGGCCGCGCGGGGCGCCGCCGACCTCGGCTGCAAGGCGGTCCTGGTGGAGCAGCGGGCCGCGCTCGGCGGCACGCCCATCTCGGCCCACTACGCGGCGCTCACCCACGGGATGCGGGATGCGGCGGAGGTGATGGGGGAGATGGTCGCCGCCGTGGCGAACGACTCGCTGGTGGACGTCCGCCTGGGCACCACCGTCACGGGGATCACCGGCGCAGCCGGTGACTTCGCCGTGACGCTCCGGCGAGATGGGGCCGAGGAGCGGGTCTCGGCCGGGGCCATCATCGTCGCCACGGGCTTCGACCACTTCGACCCGGGCCGGGCCACCCAGCAGTACGGGTACTACATGTACGACGACGTGATCACGCTGACGGATGCCGAGAAGATGCTGAAGGAGGGGAAGTTCGTCCGGCCCTCGACGGGGCAGCCGCCGGAGCGCGTCTGCTTCATCCAGTGCGTCGGGTCGCGCGACCGCCACATCGGCAACGAGTACTGCTCGAAGGTCTGCTGCGGCATCGCCTCCAAGCAGGCCATCGAGATCCGGGAGAGGCTCCCGCAGTGCCGGGTGTTCATCTTCTACATCGACATGCGGATGTACGGCTACTGGGAGAACGACCTCTACTGGCCCGCCCAGGAGAAGCACAAGGTCAACTACATCAAGGGCGTGATCTCCGAGGTCGTCCTGAAGGGCGACCGGCTGATCGTCCGGGGCGAGGACACCACGATGAACCGGCCCATGGAGGTCCCCATGGACATCGTGATCCTCAGCAACGGCATGGAGCCCAGCGCCGGGACCAAGGCCGTGGCGCGCACCCTCGGCCTGCGCCAGAACAAGTACGGCTTCATCGACGTCGCCCACGACACGCTGGACCCGGTGACGACGTCGGTGCCGGGGATCTTCGTCGCGGGCGCCGCCGCGGGGCCCAAGGACCTGGACGACACCATGGGGATGGCGGGAGCCGCCACCATGAAGGCCGTCGCCACCATCCGCCGCCACGCCCGCATGACCTCCGCGCGATGACACCGCAGATGGTGACCGGCCGGAGGCCCCTGGCTGCGAGGGACGCTCGTCCGTGACCAGTCCTGTGGTGGATACGCTGGCCGCGCAGGAGTTCATGCGCGAGGCCCTCGCCAAGATCACCCTCGACGAGCTGGGCCGCATCGCCGACCAGCTCGAGGCCAAGCACGCGCGCTTCCGCGCGCTGCTGGATCCTGCGGCGGGGCGGCCGCCCGCCCCCGACGCGATGCGGGCGGTCCTCAGAAGTGTCTTCGCCACCCGCCGGCGGGTGGGCGAACTGTTCGCGCAGCCGGGGGCCGAGCCCCTGGGGCTCCGCATCCACGAGCTGCTGGCCGGCCGGGCGCCACTCCGCGAGCGCTTCCAGGCCTTCGTGGATGGCCTCGATCCCCTCCCGCAGCACCTCCGCTTCGACCTGGCGAGCGAGTGTCTGCACTACACCGATCCCACGCGCTACTGGCTCTGGACGCGGTGGGTGTGGGACCCGGCGACGCGCACGGGCGCGCTGCCGCTGGTCACCATGGAGGAGTTCGATCTCGACGGTGGCAGCGCCGGCGCCAGCTACCTGCGGGTCGGGGAGGCGACCGCCTTTGTGCACGAGACCGGGCAGGCGGCTGGCTTCACGCGCATCGGCCGGGGCGGTTTCGGAGCCGACGTCTACCTGGCGTGCGTGTACGGGGTGTACGTGTTCACCACGATCCGGATGCGCATCACGCAGGAGTTCAACCGGGTGATCCCGCCGCTGCCGGAGCTGTGCCGCCGTCTCCTCGGTGTGCACCGGATGGAGGCGCAGGAATGACAAGCCGAGCGCGACGGAGGGGGCGGACGGGTGTCCGGGTGCCCGCGCCTGGGGGGCGCGGCCGAGTGAGCGAGCGTGAGGTTGCAGCGGGGGCGGGCGGGCGACCGTCGGGTGCCCGCGGCTGGGGGGGCGCGGCCGAGTGAGCGAGCGTGAGGTTGCGGCGGGGGCGGGCGGGCGACAGCCCGGGTGCCCGCCCCTGGTGAAGGACACATAGCGTGGCCTACGGGCGGCAGGGGCCGGGGATCAGGGAGAAGGAGCACGCCGTCGTCGAGGGCGTCGACCTGCCGGGGCAGTGGAACCGGATGTTCGAGCCCCGCGTGATCACCGACTACGACCCGGGCGCCCTCGACGAGATCACGGCGCTCCCAGGCGGCGAGTCGCTGGGCTGGTGCTACCAGTGCGCCAAGTGCGTGGGTGTCTGCCCGGTCGACATCGTGGGCGACTACGGGCCCCGGAAGATCCACCGGGACACGCTCCGCGGGGCCTCGCTGCTCGACTCCCCGAACCTCTGGCTCTGCACCACCTGCGCCAACTGCCTCCGCGTCTGCCCGAAGGAAGTCGACATGATCCGGATCATGCCCGCGGCGCGCGAGGCGGCGATCAACGCGGGCAGGGAGATCCCCCCGGAGCTGCAGAAGGTGTTCGAGGCCGCCGATCGCTACGGCAACCCCATGGGGGAGAACCCCCGGAAGCGGGCGGACTGGATCAAGCAGGCGGGGGTGCCCGTGCCCGTCATGGCCCAGCTGAAGCGGCCGGTGGATGTGCTGTGGTACGTGGGCTCCTACCCGTCGTACCACCCGCGGGGCATGGACGCCGCGCGGGCGCTGGCGCGGATCCTCCACGCCCTCGGCGTGGACTTCGCCGTCCTCGGCGTGGAGGAAAAGGAGGACGGCGACTCGATCCGCCTCGCCGGCGAGCGGGGGCTCTTCGAGAAGCTCGCCGAGGCGAACATCAAGACCTTCGCCCGCTACCAGTTCCAGCGTCTGGTGGTCTCTGGCCCGCACGAGCTCAACGCCTTCAAGAACGAGTACCCGAAGCTGGGCGGCGAGTACCGCGTGCAGCACTACACCCAGTTTCTCGCCGAGCACCTGGAGCGGCTGCGGACGCTGATGGCGCACGCGGTCGACCGCGTGGTCACCTACCACGACCCCTGCTATCTCTCGCGCCACAACGGCGAGTACGAGGCACCGCGCACCCTCCTGCGCGCCATCCCGGGGCTGACGCTCGTGGAGATGCCGCGCAGCCGCGAGAACGGCTACTGCTGCGGCGGCGGCGGGGGCGGCATGTGGCTCGACAGCTTCTCTCGGGATCACACGACGATGCGCCTCTCCGACAAGCGCGTCATGGAGGCGGCGGAGACCGGGGCGGGGACGCTGTCGATCTGCTGTCCCTACGAGGTGTCGCGGTTCGAGGACGCCGTGAAGTCCACGGGCAACGACGGCCGGCTGGACGTCCAGGACATCGCCGAGCTGATCGACAGGTCTATCGGGATGCCTGACCGTGGATGACTTCGGGTCGCGGTTCGGCCTCTTCGCCCTGCGGGCTCATCGGGGCGCCGAGGTCACGCCGCGTGCCGGGGTGACGGGCTGATGGGGAGCGTGCTGCGGGAGCAGGACCAGCTGCTCTTCGGGCGCGCCTGGTCGGTGTGGGCCGCCGCGCTGCTCATCGGAACGATCAACGTCTTCCTCTTCGCCTATGACCGGCCCTGGACCGCCTCCGACGGCGCGCGCAACTGGGG
>JACOVB010000517.1 GCA_016177555.1 Candidatus Rokuibacteriota bacterium | reverse complement strand
GGCCGAGCGGCGGCTGAGGCGCCCTCGCCGGCGCCGGGGATGAAGGACTTCGTCGTCAGGGGGCTCTCCGGCTCGGACTTCCGCAAGCTCCAGAAGCGGAAGGAAGACGACGGCTTCGGGCGTGGACTTCGTCTCGATCCTGGACGCGAACATGACCTCCAGTGGGGCGGCAGCCTCGATCGCTTCCTCCTGTCCCTGGACGACGCCACCGACATCTCCGTGAACATCTCGAAGCACCTCACCGACGTGGAGCTTCTGGGGCTCCAGCAGCTCATGTACTCGCAGGACTTCGACCGGCTGCGCCGCTTCGCCGCCGAGAAGGGCATGCCGATCGTCGAGATCCAGGCGCCGCCTGCACCGGTGGAGATCGTGGGGGCGGGGCGCTGAGCCCCGGGAACGAGCCCCGAGAGCCCCGCGCGGGGCGCATGCGCGTCCTGATCCTGGGCGCCGGCGCCCACGGTCAGGCCCTGGCTGACATGATCGACGAGACGTCGGGGATGCAGGTGGTCGGCTTCTCCGACGCGGATCCCGCGCTCATCGGCAAGCACGTGCTCGGCTTCACCGTCCTGGGCGACGACGCCACGGCGCTCGACGGCTTCGAGCGCGGCCGCTTCGACGCGGGGCTGGTGGGCGTGGGCAACACGGCCCTGGTCGCGCGGCGACGGCTCTGGGCACTCCTGGAGACCCGCGGGGTTCCGGCGCCCGTGCTGGTCCACCCACGCGCCAGCATGGCCGCCTCGGCCGGCCTCGGCGCCGGCACCGTGATCTTCGCGGGCTCGGTGATCGGGGCGCGCGTCCGCGTCGGTCGCAACGTCGTCCTTTACAGCGGCGTGATTGCCGAGCACGACTCGGTGATCGAGGACCACGCCTACTGCTCCCCCGGGGTGATCCTCTCGGGGAGCGTCAGGATCCGCGAGGGCGCCTTCCTCGGCGCGGGCGCCGTGGTCCTGCCGGGCGTGGAAGTAGGCGCGGGCGCGGTGGTGGCAGCGGGCGCCGTGGTCACCCAGGCGGTTCCGCCGGGGCGCACCGTGGCCGGTGTCCCCGCGCGGCCGCTATCATGACCGGCATGGCAGCGCGCGTCTTCCTCATCGCCGAGGCCGGCGTCAACCACAACGGCGATCCGGCGCTGGCCCGCGCCATGGTGGACGTGGCCGCCGAGGCCGGGGCCGACGCGGTGAAGTTCCAGACCTTCACGGCGGATCGTCTCGTGACGCGCCGGGCCCCGAAGGCCGAGTATCAGCAGCGCGCGACGGGCGGCGAGGCGAGCCAGCACGCCATGCTCAAGGCCCTCGAGCTCTCACCGGCCGCCCACGAGGGGCTCTTCACCCACTGCCGGGCGCGCGGCATCGAGTTCATGTCCACCCCGTTCGATCCGGAGAGCGCGATCGCCCTCAAGCGGCTCGGCGTCAGGCGCCTTAAGATCTCGTCGGGGGACGTGACCAATGTGCCGATGCTCGAGGTGGTGGGCGGGCTCGGGCTTCCCGTCCTTCTTTCCACCGGCATGGCGGACATGGACGAGGTGCAAGCGGCCGTGGGGGCCCTCCGGCGCGCCGGGCTCACCGATCTGACCGTGCTCCAGTGCGTGAGCATGTACCCCGCGGATCCGTGCCTCACCAACCTGCGCGTCATGGACACCTACGCGCGGGTCTTCGGGACGCCCGTGGGGCTCTCTGACCACTCTCTGGGCCTGACGATCGCCATCGCGGCGGCCGCCCGCGGCGCCTCCTGCGTCGAGAAGCACTTCACGCTGGACCGGAGCCTCCCCGGCCCCGATCATCAGGCCTCGCTCTTGCCCGCCGAGCTCTCCGCGCTCGTGCGCGCGGTGCGCGAGGTGGAGGCCGCCCTCGGCGACGGGATCAAGCGCCCGGCACCCGGCGAGCTGCCGTTGCGCGAGGTGGCGCGCAAGAGCCTGGTGGCGGCGCGCGACGTGCCGGCGGGGACGGTGCTCGGCCCCGAGCATCTCGTCATCCTGAGGCCGGGCACGGGACTGCCTCCCGGGCGGCTCACGTCCGTCCTCGGTCGCAGGACCGCGCGGGCCATCGCCGCCGACACCCCCATCACCGAGGAGATGCTCGTCCCGTGATCACGACCCTCGTCGTCGGCGGCGGCTCCATCGGGAAGCGTCACCTCAAGAACCTCCTGGCCTCGGGCCGGTCGGCGGGCGTCGTCGAGACGCGCGAGGACCGCCGCGCGGAGATCGCCTCCAGGCTCCCCGCGGTCAGGATCTTCGCCAGCCTGGACGAGGCGCTCGGCGCCGAGCGCTTCGAGACCGGCTTCATCTGCGTGCCCACGGCCTCCCACATGCCGCCGGCGCTCCTGCTAGCGAAGGCAGGCGCCCACATCTTCATGGAGAAACCCGTCTCGCACAGCCTCGACGGGATCCCGGAGCTGCTGGAGGCCCTTCAGAGCCGGAGCCTGGTGGGGATGACCGGCTTCTGCATGCGCTTCTTCCAGCCGCTCCAGAAGGCCAAGGCGCTGCTCGAGGCCGGCGCCGTGGGACGGATCGTGACGGCGCGGAGCTTCACGGGGGTCTATCTGCCGGACTGGCACCCCTACGAGGACTACCGCTCCTTCTACATGGCCAAGAAGGAGCAGGGCGGCGGCGTGCTCCTCGACGAGTGCCACGCTTTCGACTGGATGCAGTGGCTGTGCGGGCCCATCGAGGGGCTCGTCTCCGTGGTGGCAACGCTCAGCGATCTCGAGGTCACCACGGACGACGTCTGCGAGACCATCGTGCGCTTTCAGGGCGGCGCCCTGGGCTCGATCCACCTGGACATGGTGGACCGCTCGGCGCGGAGCGAGGTGGAGATCATCGGGACCCGGAGCACGCTCCTCGTGGATCTCGAGGGGCACACGGTGCGCCTCTACGACCACGCCGCCCGGACGTGGGAGACATGGTCCTTCGAGCCTGCCTACGACCGGATGTACGTGGACGAGCTCGAGCACTTCTTCGGCTGCGTGGCCCGGCGCGAGCCGCCGCAGGTGGATCTCGCCGCGGGCTACCGCGTCCAGCGCATCCTCGACGCCTGCGCCCGCTCCAGCGCCTCGGGCCGCTGGGTCACGGTGGACTGAGCGGCCATGACCCACTCCGCGCAGGTCTCGATCCGGTGGTGGGGGTCTGGGGGTGGCTTGGCGAGGCGCAGCCGCAGGCGAGCCAAGCGGACATGGAAACCCCCGATCGGAGCGGATGCGATGATCATGCGGTCGCTCCCGCCCAGGCTCAATTGACATGCCCGCGGCGCGCGTCATCGCCCGCCTCGACGTCAAGGCCCCGAACCTCGTCAAGGGGATCCGGCTGGAGGGACTGCGCGTGATGGGCGATCCCAGGACCTTCGCCCGGCGCTACTACGACCAGGGCGCCGACGAGATCCTCTACGTGGACATCGTCGCGAGCCTCTACGGCCGCAACAGCCTCCTCGACCTGGTGCGGCGGACGGCGGAGGACGTCTTCGTCCCCATGACGGTGGCGGGCGGCATCAGGAGCGTGGAGGACGTGCGGGAGGCGCTCCGGAGCGGCGCGGACAAGGTGGCGATCAACACGGCGGCCGTCCGGGATCCCGAGCTGATCCGCCGCGTCGCCGAGGCCTTCGGCAGCCAGTGCATGGTCGTGGACATCCAGACCAAGCGGACCGGGCCCGGGCAGTGGGAGGCCTACACCGACAATGGGCGCGAGCGCACGGGGCTCGACGCCCTCGAGTGGGCGGAGCGCGCTGTCGCGCTGGGCGCCGGCGAGCTCCTGATCACCTCCGTGGACCGCGAGGGAACCCAGCGCGGGATGGAGCTCGACTTCCTCGCGCGGGCGACGCGCGCGGTGGCCGTGCCGGTCATCGCTTGCGGCGGGGTTGGATCGCCCGAGCATGTGAGGCAGGCCTTCGCCGACGCCGCAGTGGACGCGGTGGCCGTCGCCTCCATCCTCCACTACGGCAAGTTCTCCATCGGCGAGATCAAGGCGCATCTCGCGACCGGTGAGGTGGCCGTGAGGATCTCGGCGTGAGCGCCACGCCTGCCGTGATCGTCGTGGACTACGGCCGCGGCAACCTCTTCAGCGTCTGCCAGGCCATCGCCAGGGTGGGGGGCGCCCCCGCGCTCACGGCGGACCCCGCGGCCGTGAGGCAGGCCGAGCGCGTGATCCTGCCCGGCGTCGGCGCCTTCGGCGACGCCATGGCGGGGCTCGCCTCGCGCGGCCTCGACGACGGGTTGCGGGAGTTCGCCCGCTCGGGCCGCCCGCTCCTGGGCGTCTGCCTCGGCATGCAGCTCCTGCTGGAGGAGTCCACCGAGTTCGGCCGCCACGGAGGTCTCGGCCTCATCCCCGGGCAGGTGGACCGGCTCCCCGCGCCCGCGCCCGGCGGCCGGGACAAGATCCCCAATGTCGGCTGGTGCCAGCTCTGGCCGTCGCCCGGGGGCGGGCCCTGGTCGCTCTCGCTCTTCGCGCGCGTCAAGCCCGGCGACTTCGCCTACTTCGTCCACTCCTACGCCGTCCACCCGGCCGACGCCCGCCACCGGCTGGCCGAGATCGGCTTCGCGGGCATGCCCGTGGCCGCGGCCATCGCCGCCGAGCACATCGCCGGCTGCCAGTTCCACCCGGAGAAGAGCGGCGAGGTGGGGCTTGCCATCCTCGACGCCTTCGTCAACGGCACCCCATGACGCCCGAGACGAAGTTCGGCCTGCCGGCCGAGGTGCGCTTCTGCGCCCGCTGCGTGATCTCCAACCAGCGCCCCTCCTCCACCGTCGAGTACACCCACACGCGCGAGTCGAAGAAGGAGACCATCCACGTCGACGCCGACGGCGTGTGCGCCGCCTGCCGCTTCGCCGAGATGAAGGAGAAGGTGGACTGGGCCGAGCGCGAGCGCGAGCTCCAGGACCTGCTGGCGCGCCACCGGCGCACCGACGGCCGCTACGACGTCCTTGTCCCGGGCTCCGGCGGCAAGGACAGCATCTACGCCTCGCATCTCCTCAAGTACACGTACGGCATGAACCCGCTCACGGTCACCTGGGCGCCTCACATCTACACCGAGGTGGGCTGGCGCAACTTCCAGTCGTGGATCCACGCGGGCTTCGACAATTTCCTCTGCACGCCGAACGGCCGGGTGCACCGGACGCTCACGCGGCTGGCCTTCGAGAACCTCCTGCACCCGTTCCAGCCATTCATCTTCGGCCAGAAGTGCCTGCCGCCGAAGTTCGCCGCGCTCTGGGACATCCCGCTGGTGATGTACGGGGAGAACGAGGTGGAGTACGGCAATCCCCACGACGAGGCCGCCACGGCCCGGCGCGACCCGCGCTACTACCCGCGGAGCGAGCGCCTCGAGGAGCTCCACCTGGGCGGGGTGCGCGTCCCCGAGCTCGCCGCCCACGGCATCACCACCAGGGATCTGGATCCCTACCTGCCGGGCGATCCCCAGCTCCTGGCCGACAAGAAGATCGACGTGCGGTACCTCGG
>JACOVB010000516.1 GCA_016177555.1 Candidatus Rokuibacteriota bacterium | reverse complement strand
TTTCAGCAACCTGCTAGCGCCGGCGCAGGGCGACGACCATCAGGAGCGGATGGTGGGCACGGTCGAGGTTGAGGTGGGGCTTGAAGCCGTAGAACCATTCCACCAGCTCGAAGCCGCCAGCCAGCGCCACCAGGCTCCGCAGCTCCTGGGGGAAGACCATCCGCGAGGCGTGGCGCTGCCGGTAGACGTGGCGGCGCCCGTTCTCGTGCGCCTCGAGCTCCATGTCCTCGTAGAAGACCTGAGTGACCGGATCGAGGTCCTTGAGCGCCTCGAAGGTGGCCCGCACCGTGGCGCCGCCGCGTCGCCGCGTCCACGACCAGCGCCGGGCGGGATCGGTCCACGACGAGCACATGTAGCGGTCGAAGACGTAGAGCCCGCCCTTCGCGACCGCGCGGGCGACACAGCGCAGGTGGGCGAGGATCGCCTCGTTGGTGAGGAGGTGGCCCTGCGAGTCCTGCATGCAGATGGCCGCGTCCACCGGGCGCGGGAGGCGGAAGCGCGTCATGTCGCCCACGTGAAGGCTGACCTCGAGCCGCTTCTTCTCGGCCCGCTCCCGGAGGAAGTCGATGTTCTGGGAGGACAGGTCGAGCCCGCTCATCCGGTAGCCCCGCTCGGCCAGCCGGATGAGATGGGGCCCGGTGCCGCAGGCGATGTCGAGCACCGTCCGGATCGGCCGCCGGGCGTAGCGGCTGAAGCAGTGGACGAGAAAGTCCGTCTCCTGCTTCCGGTTCATGTCGAAGGCGATCTCGTAGTACCGGGGCGCCGAGTACTGGGCGGTCATGTCCTTCCCCACCACGTCAGGATGGCCTCGCGCAGGATCCAGGAGGCGGTGATGGCGGTGCGGCCGGAGGGGTCCCAGGCCTGGGCCACCTCCACCAGGTCGGTTCCGACCACCTGGCAGCCCTCCAGGAGGCGGATGATCTCGACCAGCTCGGCGGCCCGAAGCCCGCAGGGCTCGGGCGAGCCCGTGCCGGGGGCCTCCGACGGATCGAGCACGTCCACGTCGATGGTCACATAGAGCGGGTGGCGCCGCAGCTCGGGGACGAGGCTCCGCATGGCCTCCACCGGCGACACGGCATGCGCGGGGTAGAGGTGCGGCGCCCCGCGGCGGAACTCCCTGCGATC
The DNA here is from genome assembly GCA_016177555.1 of Candidatus Rokuibacteriota bacterium. Next base: position 2,842 of record JACOVB010000516.1, on the reverse strand, counting down.
CCCCGTGCGCATGCCCACCTGGTAGACGCGCTCGGGCGGTACCACCTCCATCACCCGGGCCATGGCCGAGGCGTAGCAGTAGCGCTCGCCCAGGAACTCCTCGCGCAGGTCCGGGTGGGCGTCGAGCTGGAGGATCCGGAGCTCCGGGATCGCGGGCGCGAGCACCTCGATGACGGGCAGCGTGGCCATGTGATCCCCGCCGAGCATGACGGGCAGGAGCCCCGGCCGCCAGAAGCGCCGGATCTCCTCCCGCGCCCTGGCGAGGCGCTCCCGCGGTGTGCCCTCGCCGAGCTCGCAGTCGCCGAGGTCGCAGATGGCGAGGTCCTCGAGGTCCCGGTCCAGGGCGGGCGAGTAGGTCTCGATGGAGTCGGAGAGGGCCCGCAAGTCCCGGGGGCCCAGGTTGGCGCCCGTCCGGAGGTTCACGGCGCCTTCGAAGGGGATGCCGAAGAGGACGATCCGGGCGTCCGGGAGGGAGGCCCGGCAGGCGATGAAGCGGGGGCTGGCCGGGATCAACTACAGCAGGTCGTCGTCGGACAGGAGCGTGACCGCCGCCAGGGCGCAACCCGTGCGCTCGACCCGGTGCTCGACGGCAGCCACCTTCATCTGGGCGATGCGCCAGCCGCGGGTCCGGAAGGCTTCCTGGAGCATCTGCACGATCATCCGCTCGGCCTCCTCCCGGGTGGCCTTGTCGTGGAACTCCATGATGATCCCGTTCTTGGCGGGATCGTCGGGGAGCGCCCAGCCGACGGCGGCCGCCACCACCTCTCCCGGCACCTCGCTGGTCATGGCGGCATAGGCGCTGGGAACGATGGCGCCCGGCTTGATCCGGGGGAGCGAGACGACCTCGGCGGCGGGCGGGAAGATGCTCGAGACCTTCACGAGGTTGACGTTGCCGATGCCCGCCGCGAGGAGGGCGTTGTCGAAGGCGTTGAGGGGAGTCGAGCCTTCCGCGTTGCCGGTCGTCGCCGCCACCTTCGTCACCGGTTTCCAGCCCATTCACTCCTCCTCTCGCCCCGCGCGCTTGCCGTCCGCCGAGGACGCTCACCCGAGGTGAATTTCGATTGCTCATGTTAGCGGCTGCCCTCGTGAACGCAAGCAAAAACTTGCTCCGCGCGGCGCCCGGCGCCGCGCGGACGGGCGCGAAAGGCTCGCGCGCGCTCGGCCTTCGCCCTCGCCGAGGAGCCCGAACGCCCATTATTTCCTTGCAATGCCATTTCGCTGGTCCTACATTTAGCGAAATTCTGCCCGAAAGTTTTTCGAGCAGAGAACACGAGAAGGGAGGAGAGAACGCGTGCAAGCCTTGGGGCGACACCTGCTGCTCGAGCTGTTCGACTGCGACGCAGAGGCCATCAACAGTCTTGAGGTCGTGAAGGCGTCGATGGTGGAGGCCGCCCGGCTGGCCCAGGCCACCATCGTGGACGTCGTGTTTCACGAGTTCAACCCGTTCGGCATCAGCGGAGTCGTCGTCATCGCCGAGTCGCATCTGGCGATCCACACGTGGCCGGAATATCGCTACGCGGCGGTGGACGTGTTCTCCTGCGGCGACGTGCTGCAGCCGCAGGTCGCGGCCGATTACCTCATGGAGCAGCTCGGGGCCGAGCGGGCGTCCGTCGTGGAGGTCCAGAGGGGGATCTTCCTGCACGCCACCGCGCCGCTGCCGCACAAGCCCGTCACCGTCAGCTGATGGCCGGGCCCCTGCAGTACAAGTGGTTCTTCGAGACCACCACGCCCGTCGAAGGCCACATGCACGCCATCGCCCGCACCATCACCACCCGCCAGACCAAGTTCCAGTTCATGGAGATCATGGACACGCATTCCTACGGGAAGGTCCTGGTCCTGGACGGGCGGATCCAGTCGAGCCAGGCCGACGAGTTCATCTACCACGAGATCCTGGTCCAGCCCGGGCTCCTGGCCCATCCCAACCCCCGCCGCGCCATGGTCATCGGCGGCGGGGAAGGAGCCACGATCCGGGAGATCCTCCGCCACCCGTCCATCACCGACTGCCTCATGGTGGACATCGACGGCGAGGTGGTGGCGGAGTGCAAGATCCACCTGCCCGAGATGCACCGCGGCGCCTTCGACGACCCGCGCACCCGCCTGCTGCACGAGGACGCCCGCGCCTATCTCGAGAAGACCTCCGAGCGCTTCGACCTGATCGTGATCGACCTGGTGGAGCCCCTGGAAGAGGGACCGGCCTGCCGGCTGTTCACCAGGGAGTTCTACAGCCTGGTCCGGGACCGGCTCACCGACCAGGGGGTGATGACCATGCAGGCCGGGATGACCAAGATCAACGAGCTGTTCTTCTATGGCGCCGTCAACCGCACGCTCCGGGACGTCTTCCCCGTGGTGGCGCCGTACCAGGGCTTCATCTCCTGCTTCGGGACGCCGTGGGGCTTCACCCTGGCCTCCAACGGCGCCGATCCCCGCCGCCAGACGGCGGAGGAGATCGACAGCCTGATCGCGGCGCGGCTCGACCCGGCCGACCTCGGGTACTGGAACGGCGCGGCGCACCTGCACTCCTTCAACCTCCCCAAGTTCATCACCCAGGCGATCGAGAAGAACGACCGGGTCATCACGGACGCCAATCCGCTCATCGTCACCTAGCAGGCCGCTGAAAGAGGCCCAACTGCTTCGTTGGCGCCCTCGCTGATCCTCGCGTCCTCCTCCCCTCGCCGGCAGGAGCTGCTCGCCCGGCTGGGAATCGCCTTCACCGTCCAGCCGAGCCATCTCCCGGAGGAGCCGCCTCCGGGCGCCCGGCCCGTCGAGGCCGTCGTCGCGCTGGCGCTTGCCAAGGCGCTGGCCATCGCCCGGGCGCTGCCCGATCCCGGCTCGGTGGTGCTGG
>JACOVB010000501.1 GCA_016177555.1 Candidatus Rokuibacteriota bacterium | reverse complement strand
GGAAGATGACGATCTCCAGAATAAGGAAGCCGAAGCGCCGCGCCCCGCGCTCGCACTCGGTCTCGGGCGCGTGGCGGCCGACGAGGCCCGCCGCCACGCGCCCGAACTCAGTCGCCGGACCGGTCTTCATGACGTCGGCCTTGCCCAGGCCGCTGATCACCGAGGTGCTGCTGAAGACGGCGGTCACCGCCTCGGTCAGCCCGTCGGACGGCCCGGGATCGGCGAGCGCGTGCTTCTTGCTGGTGCGCGGCCTCCGGAAGGTCCAGGCGGTGTTGCTGTGGTTCGCGCTGGCGCACAACCTGATGCGCGCGGTGGGGCTCCGGCGGGCGGCGGGGGCGGCCGGATGAGCGGCCACGCCCTGATCGGGCGGGGACTGGACGAGTCAGGCCGCGGCGGGCCGGGGCTCCCCCGTTGACGACGGCCCATTCACGATGAACCCGCGCGACGCCGTCGTCAGCCTACGCTCCCTCGCCGCTCGCGGGCGATTCCCTCACAGTCTCTGAGCGCCTTCCTCCTGCTCGAACGCAGGGGTCGCGCCGGCAAGCCGTTTCTGTCCGGACGTCCGCTACTTTCGCCCCCGGGTCACGAGATCTTCGTACCGGCGCCGGAGATTTCTCTCGGCTGCGAGCTGTTCCTTCAGCTGACGGAGTTCGCCGCCGGCTTCGGCAAGCTTCGATTCCAGCTGCTGCGCGCGCATCTTCTCAGAATCGATTTCCGTCTGCAGCTGCTTGACCTGCTTGTCGGTCCCTCGGGTCGCCTGGCGCCACCAGAGGTCGGCGGCGATCCCGCCGCCGATCAGCCCGAGGATGAGCCACACGACGGCGCGTCGCAGGATGGATTTCCCGATTCTCACTGTAGTCTCTCCCGTGTGCCGGCCAGGCCCAGCATGTCAGCGTCAGCGCTGCCTCTGCGTTCGGATCGAGCCGAGAACGGGACACCTCCTTTGCGGCCTTTTTCGACACATAGATCGGGACATGCGCTATCCCGCATTCTTCACGAACGGTCGTCGCGTGTGGCGGGCGGGGCCTGTCGCAGGGTGCGGTGCCTGCCGGTCCGGCTCCGTCGCACACGCCGGCCAATCTCCGCAAAGTCTCTAGGCCGAAGGGCTCTCGTGGCCTTCTTCCTTGATCGAGAGCACCTGGTCGCCCGCCCTGAGCGAGGCCGACCATGTGATGTGGATGGCGTTCTTGACGCTCTGATGCGCCGGGCAGCCCTGAGGATGCGCCGCCAGGGCGCGCTCGGTGGCCTCCCGCGCCTCCCCCGGAACCGCGAGATCGTAATGCACGTGAATGGCCTCGATGCGGATGGTCTTCCCGATGCCGGCGATGCGGCCCTCGACCGTGGCGGTCGAGGCGTCACGGTCGAACGCGATTTTGCGGCCTGCCAGGGCGCCGCGCAAGGTGCCGTACATTCACGCCGCGACGGCGGCCACGATGTGGTCAAGGGTGGACGCGACCGGCGGCTCCTCGGCGACCCCGTAGTATTCGCGCAGTCCGCCTTGGACGCCGTAGATCACCGGCGCCGGCACGTCGCCGAGATACGCATGGCGGTAGCCGTGCCGGTATTCCCCTGGGTCGACACCCAAAACCGGCCATAGATGGACACCTCAAACCCGGCCATAGGGGGTAGGCGCTCAAGACCTTGACGCGGCGGGCGGGGGTGTGGTCCCTCTCGCCAGCATGACCAACATCTTGAGCGACGACAAACGACAGGAAGTTCTGGCACTTGGGCGGTTGGGCTGGACGCTTCGGCGGATCCAGCAGGCGACGGGTGTGCGGCGCGACACCGCCAGCGCCTACCTCAAGGCGGCCGGGCTCGCCGTGCGGCCGCCCGGGCGGTGGGGCCGCCCGCCGGCAAATCCGGCCAACGGGGTGTCCACCGACTCCGGACCGCTCACGTGCGGTCGAGGCGGGTCGCTGTCGAACCCCAGGTTGGACGAGACGCGCTCGCGCCTCACGGCACCGAGGGCCGGCGCGCTCGCGGCTAGCAGCCACCGATCGCCACGGGGGCGCGGAGTCGGACGCCGTGGCGCGCATAGGCGCGGAAGACCATCACGTGGAAGTGCGGCTGGGCGAACTCCTCGATGGCGCTCACGAGGCCCCGCGCGGTCAGGCGACCGAGCGCCAGGCGCAGCCACGTTAGCTCGACGTCGGAGTGCTCGACCTTGGACAGGTCGACCGAGGCGCCGGTCAGGTGCGTCGAGGCGATGGCGCCCCGTGCGGGCGCCGCGTTGCCGTTCCATTCCCCCAGCGCCTCTTGGACGGCCTCGGTCCGCGTGAGGTCCGTCACGCGGAGGCGGCTCCGGAACAGCGCGTGCAGGGCCTCGCCGAGTTGCTGGATGAAGAGCCGCGTCCAGGGGCGGGCCACCCGTCGCCAGCGGGGGACGCCGACGACGCGGAATCCACGCGCCTCCTCGGGCAGAGAGACGAGCAGGCCGGCGCGGACGAATCGACGCAGTGACCCGCGGGTCCGGAGCCGGGAGAGCCGCTCGGCATCCGCCCGGGCGTTCTCGCGGACGAGGTGGCCCCGGCTCGCCGGGATGGGCGCCGCGAACGACTGGAGCCGCCCGCTCCGGAGGCGTTCGACGGCGGGGAGCACGAGCACGTCCCCGGGGCGGACCGGCGCGCCGCGGCGAAGCGCGTTCAGGCGACGGAGCCGTGCCTGCGACGTGTCGGCCCCCCGGGCGATGGCGGCCAGAGACTCCCCACGCCGCACGACGTGGCACCAGACGGGGGCGCCGACCGCCGCGTCGGCCGCGGAGACCGGGACCGCGAAGCCGGCCGCGGCCGCTACGCCGACCGCCCACGCCCGGAGCCGGCTCCTCCAGATCCGGGCGGCCATCAGCGGCCTCACGGCGGGCCCCAGACGAGCGAGTCGTGCAGCCAACCCTCGCCCACCTCGTGCTGCACGTGGAGCCATCGCCCCGCGCGATCGAGCACGAGCAGGTTGACGCTCCGCTCCGCCGTGAAGGCGATCGGATGCCCGGTTCCGGGACCCTCCCGCACGTTGACGACATCGCGGACGACCACGACGGCCGGCCGGCCGTCCGTGAGCGGGGCGTAGATCCAGGCGGCTTCGCCGGTGACGTCCCGCACCTCGAGCCACCGGCCCTGCCGGCCGACCACGTGGAGGGGTTCGTTCTCGTAGGCGTCGCGGACCTTCTCGGCCTTCAGCGACGGCCGGGCGCGGAGGTTCGCCGTGTCCACCTTGACGCGCACGAAGCGTTGGGGACCGGCGTCGGTCTCCTGGGCGGGCAGGGTGGCGGCGCCCAGGAGGGCGAGCAGGGCGACCACCCACCGCAGGCTGTCGGTCGTCTGGGGGGCCGTTTGCGTGCGCATGTTGGAACCTCCCGTGGGTCCGTGGGGTGGTTTGGCGGGTCCCGGGCGCCGGAGGCAGCCGGCCTGAGACACGGGCGGCACCCCCGGCGGGCCCGGGAGCTGTTCGATCCGGTGCGCCGGCGCGCACGGCGCCGGCCCGGGGGAGCTAGGGAGAACGCGTCAGAAGACGCCGCGTCCGAGGAGGCGAAACGCCGACGGGTTCACAAGGCGTGGCACGGCCCGACTGTAGCAGGACGGGCGTGGGACCTCCAAGGAAATCTCGCGGGGCGCCGCAGCCTGGATGACGATCCAGCTTCGCCACGCCATCAGCAGGGCCAGACGCAGGGCTACGGCCGGATCCAGGCGGGGGAAGCGGTGCCATCGGCATCGGTGGGAGCATTGGGAACGATCCTTGGGGGGGCCGGGTCCGCACGCGCCGCCACGTCCGAGTGCGGAGCTTGAACGAAACCGCTTCGCGGTGGAGGGTGCCGAGGTTACCCTGAATGGAAGAGCACGGTGAGGAGCGCGACCAGCAGCCGCCCCGTCATGGCCTCGGAGTGAGAGGCGGGGCAGGCGCGGGAGGCAAGGCAGGCGCGAGAGACGAAGGCTCGATCACCACGCGGTCCAGCCGATGCCAGCCGCTCGGGTGCAGGCGCAGGTTGCGGACCTCGGGGCGCGCCACGGCCCAGTGAAGCCGCACGTACAGCGGGATCCAGGGGACCTCGTCGGCCAGGAGCGCCTGCGC
>JACOVB010000509.1 GCA_016177555.1 Candidatus Rokuibacteriota bacterium | reverse complement strand
GGCCTTGCCCTTGCGGATTCGCCAGCCCACGTCCAGCCCGGCGAGATCGCCCATGGTGAAGGGCCCCATGGGGAGGCCGAAGTCGTAGATCACCTTGTCCACCTGCTGGGGCAGGGCGCCCTCCCCGAGGAGGAACTCCGCCTCGCGGATGTAGCCGTGGAGCATCCGGTTGCCGGCGAAGCCGTCGCAGTTGCCCACCAGCACCCCCACCTTGCGGATCTTCCGCGCCAGCTCCATGGCGGTGGCGATGGTCTCCTTCGAGGTCCTGGCGCCGCGGACGATCTCGAGCAGGCGCATGACGTTGGCAGGGCTGAAGAAGTGGGTGCCGATCACCTGCCCCGGGCGCGAGGTGGCCCCCGCGATGGCGTCGATGTCGAGCGTGGAGGTGTTGGTGGCCAAGATCGCGTCGGCTCTGGCCGCCTTGTCGAGGATGCCGAACACCGTCTTCTTGACGTCCATCTCCTCGAAGACCGCCTCGACCACGATGTCGGCCGAGCCGATCTCGTCGTACGAGAGGGTGCTGCTGATCAGGCTCATCCGAGTGTCCATGTCCTTCTGCGACAGGCGCCCCTTCTCCACGGTGGCGGCGTAGTTCTTCCTCACGACGGCGAGCCCGCGGTCGAGGGCCTCCTGCGACATCTCCAGCACGCGCACGGGGATGCCGGCATTCGCGAAGTTCATGGCGATGCCGCCGCCCATGGTGCCGGCCCCGATGACGGCCGCGCTCTTGATGGGCTTGACGGGCGTCTCCTTGGGGACGTCGGGGATCTTGGTGACCTCGCGCTCCGAGAAGAAGACGTGGATCTGGGCTTTCGACTGGGTGCCTTGCATCAACCCGGCGAACAGCTCGCGCTCCCGCTTGAGCCCCTCCGCGAACGGCAGCGTCGCCGCCGCCTGGACGGCGTCCACGCAGCGCTGGGGCGCCTCGAAGCCGCGCGCGCTCCGCGCGAGTCCCTTGCGGGACTCGTCGAAGACAGCCGGAGCGACGCCTGCCACCTTGTCCTGCATCTCCGAGATCTTCCGGAGCGGCCGGCCCTCGGCCACGAGCCGCTCGGCGTAGGCGACGGCCCCGTCCAGCAAGTCGCCCGGGACCACCTCGTCCACGAGGCCGAGTGCCGCTGCCTGGGCGGCAGGGATCGGATTGCCGCTCGTGATCATCGTCAGCGCGGCCTCGATGCCGGCGACTCGCGGCAGCCGCTGCGTCCCGCCGGCCCCCGGCAGGAGGCCGAGCTTGACCTCGGGGAAGCCCACCTGCGCCGCCGCGACCGCGCAGCGATAATGGCAGCCCAGCGCCACCTCGAGACCGCCGCCGAGCGCCGTGCCGTGGAGCGCCGCCACCACGGGCTTCGGGCTCTGCTCGATACGCCGGATCACCTCGTTGAGGTCGGGCGGCTGGAGCGGCTTGCCGAACTCGCGGATGTCCGCCCCCGCGATGAAGGTGCGCCCGCCGCCGATGATGACCACGGCCTTGGCCTGGGCGTCGGCCGCCGCCTGGGCGAGCCCGTCGGCGATTCCCTGCCGCACGACGACGGAGAGCGCGTTGACAGGCGGGTTGTTGACCGTGATGACGCCGACGGCGCCGCGGCGCTGGTACTCGACCGGAGTGGACATGGCGTTCTCCTTGAGCAGCTGAGTCAGCTGTGCAGAGGGTCAGGCGGCGCGAGGGGCCAGGATGGCCCAGGCGGCATCCGCAAGCGGGCGCGCCCGCTCGCCCCGCAGCCGCGCATGGGGGTCATTGGCCGTGCCGGCCAGCACCCGGCCCATGATGCCCTGGGCGATGGCGGCCAGCCGGAACATGGAGAAGGCGACGTAGAAATCCCAGTCCTCAATGCCCGGGCGGCCCGTGCGCCGGCAGTAGGCGGCGAGATAGGTCTCCTCGGAGGGGATGCCGAGCGGGGCGAGATCCGCCCCCTCGAAGCCCTCCATGACGTCCGCGCTCAGGTGATAGGGCATGCAGTTGTAGGCGAGATCCGCCAGCGGATGCCCGAGGGTGCATAGCTCCCAGTCCAGCACCGCCAGCACCCGCGGCTCCGTGGGATGGACGATCATGTTGCCGAGCCGGTAATCGCCGTGGACGATGGTCGTCGTGTCGTCTGGCGGGATGTGCCCGGGGAGCCAGCCGATGAGCCTGTCCATGGAGGCGATGGTCTCGGTCTCGGAGGCGCGGTACTGGGACGTCCAGCGGTGGATCTGGCGGGCGAAGTAGTTCCCCGGCTTGCCGAAGTCGCCGAGCCCCACGGCCGCGTAGTCCACGTTGTGCAGACGCGCGAGCACATCGCTCATCGCGTCGTACATGGCCGCGCGATCGGCCGGCGTGAGCCCAGGCAGCCGCGCGTCGGGGATCACGCGCCCGTGCACGCACTCCATGATGAAGAAGGGCGTGCCGACCACCTCGGGGTCCTCGCACAGCGCGTAGGTCCTGGGCACCGGCACGTCTGTCTGCCCGAGCGCCGTGATCACGCGGTACTCGCGGTCCACCGCATGCGCCGAGGGGAGCAGCTTGCCGGGGGGCTTGCGGCGCAGCACGTACTCGCGCTGCGGCGTCTGGAGGTAGTAGGTCGGGTTGGACTGGCCGCCCTGGAACTGCCTGACGGCGAGCGGCCCCGAGAAGCCCGCCACGTGGCCCTTCATGTAGGACTCGAGCGCCGCCACGTCGAAGCGATGGGTCTCCCGCACCTCGACCGTGCCCGCCATGGGCTGCCTCTGGTCTGCCATCCGCCTGCTCCCTCCTCTGGTGTGCCCGCGCGGGACTGTAGCACGACCGCGGCCGCCCGCGGGAGGGGGATCGCACGGCGTCCGCGCTCTTTACTTCTGCCCGGTGAGGTCCTCGCGGGCCAGGACGGCGCCCGCGGCCAGCGCCTGGATCTTCTGGTTGCACATGTAGCGCGGGGACCAGCCGAAGCCGCAGTCCGGGTTGACGTAGAGGCGCTCCGGCTTGCACACCGCGAGCACCCGGTGGATGCGCTTGGCCACGTCCTCGGGCGTATCCGGATAGAAGCCCTTGACGTCGATGACGCCCGCCCCCAGCTCGCGGTCCTGGCCGTACTCCTTCCAGAGGTCCAGCTCCGACAGCTCGCGCCCGGCGAACTCCAGCACGAACTGATCGGTGCGCGCCTTCAAGAGGCCCGGGAAGTACGGCCGGTAGCTCCGGTCGAAGCGTGAGCGGCCGAAGCGGTTGCCGAAGCAGACGTGGAAAGCGAGCCTGGCCGTGACGCCCTCGGTGGCCAGGTTGAAGAGCCGCGCCATCTCCTCGCCCGGGACGTTGCCGCGCGCCGGCTCGTCGATCTGGATGAAGCCGGCGCCGGCGGTGACCAGACCCCGGAGCTCCTCGTTGATCACCTCCGCGAAGCGCTCGGCCACGTCCACCACGCCCTTGTACATCTTGCCCGGGTGGATCCGCGAGCCGAAGGTGAGCGGCCCCGCGCAGGTGGCCTTGGTGCGCCTCGTGGTGTGGGCCTTGAGGTAGGTGTACTCCTTCACGATGCCGAGGCCCGCGGGCGGCGTCTCGATGCGCCCCACGGCCTCGTAACGCGTCTGCTGATCGTAGCCCCAGGGGCCGGCCTTGCGCTTGACGGGGAGCGGCGCGATCCCCTTGATGATGGCGTAGTAGGAGTCGACGTAGCCGTCGAGCCGACGGACCTCCCCGTCGGTGATGATGTCAAGCCCGGCGCGCTCCATGTCCCGGATGGCCGTGTCGGCGGCGTCGTCGAACATCTCCTCCATGTCGCCGGGGCCGAGGTCGCCGTGCTCGAAGGCCTTGACGGCGGCGTACCACCAGCCGGCCTTGCCGTGGGAGCCGCAAACGGTGGACGGGATCAGCGGGAGCGCCGCCGTCATCGCTTCACCCCGGCGCGGGAGGCGTACGGCGGTGGGGGGGTCCGGGGGAGG
>JACOVB010000508.1 GCA_016177555.1 Candidatus Rokuibacteriota bacterium | reverse complement strand
GGGTGCGCGGCCTCGAGCTCCAGGAGCTCGCGCTTGAGCCGGTCGTACTCGGCGTCGGAGATCTCGGGGCGGTCCTGGGCGTAGTACAGCTCGTCGTGGCGGCGAATCTCCCGCCGGAGCGCCTCGATCCGGGGGGCTGCGTCGGCGTCGCGCGTCATGGGTGAGGAGAGCATAGCACGCGCGTCTCCGGGCACTCGGGCCGCGCCGCGCACTCGAGGCTTGGGGCGCGCACGGGCCCGTGGGAGCAGTCGCGACGGGACCCGGAGCCGCCTACTGCGACTCGTAGATCTGCTGGGCGAGGTACGCTTGGTAGCCCACTTCCTCGATCTTGTGCTTCTGAGCCTCGAGCCAGTCCACGTGGTGCTCCTCGTCCTGGACGATGTGCTCGAGGAGTTCCCGGCTGCCGTGGTCCCCGGCCTCGAGGCAGAGCGTGATGCCGGGGCGCAGCACGGTGAGGGCCGCCATTTCCAGAGCGAGGTCGTTGTCAATCTGCTCTCTGACCGTGCTCCCCACAAGAAGCCGGTCGTAGTCGGACAGGTTCGGCCCGCCGTCGAGAAAGAGGATGCGCTCGAGGATCTTGTCGGCATGCTTCATCTCGTCGATGGCCTCCTCGTAGCTCGCCTTGGCGAGGACGGCATAGCCCCAGCTCTTGCACATCCGGGAATGGACGAAGTACTGGTTGATGCCCGTGAGCTCCTTGCGGAGCACCTGGTTCAGAAGGTCGATGATGCGGGGATCCCCTTGCATGGCACTCGCTCCTCTTGGCATCGCTCAGATAAGAGAACGACGCTCGAGCGTCAACAGCCAACTGTGGGTCGGCCCACACCCGTCGATTGTAACGGCGCGGCGCTCGGGAAGCCAGACGTGGTTCCTTCGGCAGTAACGGTCACGTACCGCCTCCGAGCGAATCCCCGCCGCGCGGCCCGCGTGCCGGTGCGTAACGGTCAGGCGGACGGGCAGCAGGCGTGCCCGCATGGTACGGGCGAACTCCTCCACGGTAGTGACGATGCGTCCCCCTCACACGCTCGCTCCTCCAAGCGGATGCGCCCGGCGGCGTCGATGCGGTAGGTGACGGCCGGGCCGCCCGGGACATGGACCTCCACCCGGAGACCGGGTGAAGGCCTCGCCGGGCATGAAGACCTCGCCGCGGACCTCGAGCGTCCGGACGGCGCGCACCGGGCCGTGCAGTCTCCCGGGGATCGCCTTGACTGTCCTGAGCGTGTGGGTGATGCCCTCGCCCACCCGGCCGTCGCCTCGCGTCGCGCCGCGGGTGAAGTGGCCCTGCTCGTAATGGATGGCTTGAGCATAGCACTCGCGTTCTCGGTAGGGCGGCCGCCGGCGGCAAGCGCCGGGACTCAGGAGCCGCGGCGGCGGCCGCTCAGCCGGAGCGTCAGGAGCACCGGCACGAGCCCCGCGACGACAATGGCGAGCGCCGGCACGGCCGCTTCCTGCCACATGGCTTCGGAGGTGCGCTCCCACACCTCGATGGCGAGGGTGTTCAGCCCGAAGGGGCGCAGCAGGAGGGTCGCCGGCATCTCCTTCATGGTCTCGACGAAGACGAGGATGAGGGCCGTGAGGAGCCCGCCGCGCATGAGTGGCAGGTGGATTCGCCGGAGCGTCGCGGCGGCGGCGGCCCCGAGGGAGCGCGCGGCGTCGTCGAAGCTGGGGGGAATCTTGCCGAGGCTCGCCTCCACGGTCTGCAGGCTCACGGCCAGGAAGCGCACGAGGTAGGCGAAGAGCAGTCCGGCCGCCGAGCCGGTGAGCAGGAGCCCGGTGGGATGGCCGGCCAGGCGGTCCACGAGCGGTGCCACGGCGTGGTCGAGCCAGGCCAGGGGGAGCAGGACGCCCGCCGCGATGACGGCGCCGGGCAGCGCATAGCCCATGGAGGCGAACCGCGCCGCGAAACGGATGGTCCGCGACGGCTCCAGGCGACCGGCATAGGCGAGCACCACGGCGAGGAGGCCGGCGGCGATGGATGCCGCGCCCGCGAGCCAGAGCGTGGTCGCCAGGAGGCGCCCGAAGGTCGGGGCGACCTGGCCGGCGGCGATGGTGCGGGTGGCCCAGAGCGCGAGCTGCCCGACTGGCAGCAGGAAGGCGAGGCCCAGCACGGCGAGGCAGACCGCCGTCGCGGCGCCGGCACGCCAGCCGGTGAGCGTCACGGGAATCGTCTCTCCGCGCTGCTGGGCTTGAGTGAAGCGCGCGCGGCCGCGCGAGGCGCGCTCGATCACCAGGAGCGTGAGCGCGAAGAGGAGCAGGATGCTCGCGAGCTGGGTGGCGGCCTGGCGATCGAACATGCCGTACCAGACGCGGTAGATCGCCTCGGTGAGCGTCCGGTAGCCGAAGGTCGCCACGGTGCCGAAGTCGGCGAGGGCCTCCATCATGGCCAGCGACACGCCGGCAGCGAGGGAAGGCCGCGCCATGGGCAGCGTGACCTCGAGGAAGGCGCGGAGGCGGGAGCGGCCCAGGCTGCGCGCGGTCTCCAGAGTGGCGGTGCCCTGCTCCCGAAAGGCGGCCCGGGCCAGCAGATAGACGTAGGGATAGAAGACCAGCGTCATCATGAGCGCCACGCCGCCGAAGGAGCGCAGTTCCGGCAGGCGAACCCACTCGCCCAGCCACGCGCGCAGCGCCGTCTGCACGGGACCGGAGAACTCCAGCATTCCCAGAAAGGCGAAGCCCACCACGTAGGCGGGGATCGCCAGCGGCAGGATGAGCGCTCCCTCGAGGATGCCAGCGCCCGGAAACCGGTAGCTGACAACGAGCCACGCCAGTCCCGTGCCCACGACGAGCGTGCCCGCGCCCACGGCGAGGAGCAGCAGGACGGTGTTGCCGATGAGCTCGGGGAGCTGGGTGCGCCAAAGGTGGGCCCAGACCTCTCCGGCCGGCGTCAGCAGAGAGGAGAGCACCGTCACGATCGGCACCGCCAGGAGTGAGGCGATGGCGAGCGCGGCGGCCGTCCACGGAGACGGCCGCCGCGCTCGCGCCCCGAGCGAGCGGCCGCGGCTGGGCGCGCCCGTCAGCGGGTCGATCTCACCTGTAGCCAGCGCGGTCGGCCAGTCGGGTGGCCGCGGCCTGGAGCTCGCCCGCAGCCGCCACGTTCGTATCGTCCTGGGTGAACTTCCCCCAGCGGGCGATGATCGGGTTCAGCGCCGCCTGGGGGTTGGCCGGGTACTCGAAGGTCGCATCCGCGATCATCTGCGGGGCGTCGGGGCTCGCCAGGAACTCGATGAGCTTGACGGCGTTGGCCCGGTTCTTCGCGTGAGCCGTGACGCCGGCGCCCGAGATGTTCACGTGGGTGCCGGTCGTCTGCTGGTTCGCCCAGAAGGGGGCGACAGGGAAGGTCGGATCCTTG
>JACOVB010000521.1 GCA_016177555.1 Candidatus Rokuibacteriota bacterium | reverse complement strand
GCTGGCGGGATCGCCGCTCAGAAGATGGGCGAGACTGCTCATCAGCTCCGCGCTGCCGGGCTCGCGGTCGATTGCACGGCGATAGGCGGCCACCGCGGCCGGCGCGTTCCCCGCGCGCTCCTGCATCCGCGCCAGGTCGAGCAGCGGCAGGGCCTGCTGCGGGCGCGCGCCGGCCGTTTCCTCGAGGAGCCGTATGGCCTCGCCGACGCGGTGCTGGCGCTCCAGCAACCTCGCGCGGGCGCGGGCGCCGGCGAGATGGTACGGCTCCTTGTCGAGCGCGCGGGCGTAGGCGGCAAGGGCCTCCGCCGGACGCCCCGCCTTCTCGTCGATCGCGCCCAGTGCGACGTACGCGCTCGCGGTCTCGCCCTGCAGGCGCAGGAGCCGCTCCCCCGTCGCCACCGCCAAGTCGGCCTGCCCCAGCGCCAGATAGGCCTCCACGAGGCCGGCCAGCGGCTGGGACGCGCTGGGCCTCGCCTGCGCCGCCTCCTCGAACCGGCGCGCCCCATCGGCCGGCCGGCGCTGGTCGAGATAGAAGTGGGCGAGCTGCAGCAGTGCGGTCACGTCCTGCGGCGCGGCGGCCACGGTCTTGAGAAGCTCGCGCTCCGCGCTCTCGGGCATCCCCTTCGCCACGTAGATCTGCGTGATGAGCGCCCGGGCCAGCGGCGCCGCCCCCGGAGAGGCGAGCGAGGCCCGCGCCCGGAGAAGCGCGCGGTCGGCCTCGCCCCCGGCGAAGAGCACCTGGGCGCCGCGGACCCGCATCACGGCCGGCGCGGGGCTCGTCCGCTCGGCGCGGTCGAAGGCCCGGAGCGCCGCTCCCAGCTCGCCCTGGGCCACCAGGGTGCGGCCAAGCTCGAAGTGCGCGAGCGGCCACCCGGGGCTGTCCCTGGCGATGCTCTCCATCTCCGTCGCGGCCCTGGCCAGCTGCCCCCGCGACCGCTCGATGATGGCAAGCCCCAGGCGGGCCCCCGGAGATCTCGGATCGCGCTCCACGACCTTCTCGAACAGACCCTCGGCCTCGTCGGCCTTTCCCAGCTCGAGCTTGACCAGGCCCTGGAGCAGAAGCGCGGGCACCGAATCCGGCGCCGCCCCGAGTACCTCGTCGAGGACCGGCTCGGCCTCGACGGGCCGGCCCGCATCGTGGTAGATCTGCGCGAGGAGGTGCTTGGCCTCCATGTCCCGCCCGCCCGAGCGCCGCACCGCCTCCCGCACCTCGCCGAGCGCCGCCTCGATCTGCCGCCGCCGCACCAAGCTCACCGCCAGACCCCGCCGGGCCGTCCCCAGGTCCGGATTGGCGGCGAGCGCCTTCCGGAACCAGCCCTCCGCCTGCTGGAGGTCGCCCACATCGAGCGCGAGTTGGCCGAGCCTGACCATCGCGCTCAGCCGCCCCGGCTCCAGCCGCAGCGCCTGGCTGAAAGCCCACTGCGCCTCGCGCGCCAGCCGGTTCGCCATGGCGGCGATCCCGTGCACCTCGTGGCCCACCGCCGAGCCGGGCTGGCTCTTGACGAATCCGCGGGCGCCCTCGAGGGCGCCGACGGCATCCCCCTGCTTCAGCAGTTCGAGGATGGCGGCAAGCGCCGGCGGAGCCGTCGAAGCGTCCGGGACCGGGTCGCCCCCAGGACGACTGTCCTGGGCGGCGGCGCCGGGGCCGGCGGCGGCGAGGAGCAGCAGCGCGGCGAGGACGAGCACGTGTTTCAGCGTAGCAGACGCGTGACGGCGAGGGACAGAAAGACCACAGGCACCGGGATCATTCCCGGCCTCCGTGAGAGGATGCCCTGTATCCGGCTGACCGGCGGCTAGAACGGCTTGCGCAGCCGCCGCCGGCAGGCCAGCCCGAGAAGCCCGGCGCCCAGGAGCAGCAAGGTGGCCGGCGCGGGAACGCCCGGTGCTCCTCCGCCGTCAGGCCGCGGGCAGGTGGGGCAACCACCGACTGTCCCGAGACCGCCTCCGAGGGCGACGAAGCTGGAGAATCCTGCGGGGTGTTCCGGGCCGGAGTCGACGAGGGTGAGAAAGGCCGTCGAGAGGCCGAGAGCCGCCCCATCCCCGAAGTAGTCCAGGCCATCCCCGGCAACACACGCGGCTCTCGGGGGCTCCTCGCTGGCGCGGGGGGCACCACCCAATGGGTGACGTGACTTCCGGCCCGGTTCGCGTGTCGTTCAATCCTCAGCCCCGCGTCGCCAAGCCCTTCCAGTGGCCCTTCACTCGCCGGGACCTCGCCCCCCTCCCCGCGACGCTCGCGCCCCGGCCGCGGCGGGCCGCGCATGAGAAAATACGTCACCGGAATTACGAATAGGAGCCCTAAGCGCAGGCTGCGTCAAGTCCACGGGCACTTCCTCGAAAACATCGGAGAACCCACGAAGGACGGTTCTACACGCTTGAAGATTCGGCCAAAGTACTACGCCTACTTCATCAAGTTCTGTGCAGAGCGCGGCGCTGGCGTCGCCGGAGGAGAAACCCTGTGCCGATCACAAATAGGCCTGCACCGACGAGAAAGATGCTCGCTGGCCCAGGGACTGCCGAAATAACTGTAGTGAAGCTGCCCGAACCTCCAGTAAATGGGCTATTGCCTATGCTACTGATCACGAATCCGGCCGCACTTCCGTCAGCATTCCAGGACCAGGTGCCAGGCACCTCCACCAACTTATCCTTTACGGGAAACGGTTTTCCGACTTTCTTTCCGTCCTTGTCCGTGAATTGGAAGGTGCAGTCACTCAGTAGTGTCTTTTCATCAACGACACAATCATCGTGCAAATCACCAATCTTGTTTCCGTCCTTATCCTTCAAGTCTCTGTCCGAGCTGAAGGCGAAATCCAGGCTCGTGATTACATCTGTTCCGGTCGTTGTCCACGGTACCGTGCCGAGCATGCCGGACGAGGCTAATGCCCAGGTCTTCAGCGTGGAATCGTAGATACCTGTACCGCTGAGCGTAATGCTCTGCCCTGCATAGGTGGATCCTGGTACGAGCGCGTAGGAGAACGAGAGAGCAGAGACGTCGACGTGACTCGTGAATCCTAGCGGAGAGCTGCTGTCGGCACCGAACTGCAAGAACACGAGAGCGGCGTCTTCGCCTTGCGACTCCTGGAGGAACTCCGTGACAAACTGAGCGGTGGTCAGTGTGCTCGCGGAGCTCGTTTGGACAAGCAGACCTATCAATATCCCGAATGCGGAGGAAGAACAGCAAGAGCGAAGCATGCTCAACCGGGATTTCCGATATGGACCCATTTCCCCCTCCTCTTCTTATTATTACTCTGCTGAGTGAGCCGCGCGCCCTCCAACCAGCCATTTCACCCATTCAGGATGTTACGAGAGGGGAGGCTCGAGCTTCCTGCCCTGCTGTCCCGCGTACTCATGGCGCGCCACCTGTGCCTACCCCTCCGCAGCAGGGACAGCCCCGCCGGGATCGAGCCACTCCGCGTTTCCCTCGCTCCGTGTCCCGTCCGGTCGATCAGGTCGAGTGCCACCCGAGTCGCTCGATGTGCCGGAGGATTTGCCCACGCCGGCGCTGTGTCACGTGGCTTTGGGCCAGCTGGAGGAGAGGAGATGAAGCGCGTAGCTGCTTCCCCCTAGTGGACATGAGAAACCGGCCCCTGCGAGCGACAGAGAAACCACAGGCGCCGGGAATCCCCGGCGCCTGTGGGAGGTGTCGCGTGGCCCGTGGATCGGGCAGTTAAAGGTTGCGCAGGTGCCGCCGGCAGGCCAGCCCGAGGAGCCCGGCGCCCAGGAGGATCAAGGTGGCCGGCTCGGGAACGCCCGTGGATCCGCCACCGCAAGTGGCGCAGCCCTCGGTCTTCTCACCGGAGACCGCGACGCCAAACAGGTTACCTGAGCCAGTCCCGGTATCGATTGTCTGAGTCTGGGTGTCGAGGTTCGTGCCGCCCGCGCCGATGCTGAACTCGTAGAGCCTGCCGGTGCCGTAGTTGCCGCTCCAGAACGAGGTGCCGTCCGGGTTGAGGTTCAGGGAGAACCAGGTATCTTCGCCCGACACATCGTAGGTTCCGATGAGAGCGCCCAGCGAGTCGAGGAGCTTCACGTTGGCATTGTCGGCCACCAGGACTCGCCCGTCGGAAAGGATCCGCAGCGCGAAGGCGTTGCCAACGGCAGCGGAGAAATCCGGGCCGAGGAGACCCGTGCTCACATCGACCGTTCCAACTCGACCGCCTTCCTGGGTGAAGAGCAGGGTCGCCTGATCCGCCTTGAGGTCGCCCCAGTCGAACCGGGTCCCGGGCTGGATCGTGGCGCCGACCTGGACACCGGCCGTGTCCCACACCCTCACGCCGCCGCTGACGTAGGTGACGATCCGGTTGCCGGCATTGTTGAAGGTGATGGACTCCGGCAAGGCAGAGCCAGCGCAGCACGTGCCCGCCTGGAGAGCGCCCGTGTTGTCGAAGACGGAGATGCTATTGACGCTGAAGTTGGTGACGTGGAGGCTGCCGGCAGAATCAAACGCCATCCCCGTGGTGAAGCCGCCCTGCGTCGTGTTGAGCGTCTCGATCAAGGTTCCGGCGGCGTTGTAGTGCTGCACGCGGCCGAGGTTCACCGCCGCGAAGATGTCCCCTGAGGTGAACACGGCGGCCTGCCCGGAAGAGCTCCCCAGCAGGATGAGGGTCGCGAGAACCCCGAGAGTCACCAGGAACGAGCGAGAGCCTTTCATGCCGCGTACCTCCATCAATGGGCGGTTGTGCACAGATCCAAGCTGACGTACGCCGTATGTGCGTGAAGCGTGCCACCGCCTGGCCGACCCTTGGTCCCATGGAAATTGACCATCTTTCAAGGTAGTTGCACTTGCGTGCTCAGGATGCACGGGGGGGCGGATCGACCAGCCGAGCGGATGTGGAAAGGTTTCCGACAAGGGCAGGCCTCCGGAGCGGGGATCGGAGAGATGGTCGGCCTTCGGAACGGGCCCCCGGCGGCACAACGCGGATCCGACATCGTCGCGCACTTGATCCCCGGCCCCTTGGAACTCTGGGGGCCCTCAGGGCCTCGTCCCTGGACAGGGGGGTGGGTTTGTCTTATCTTTCAGGTTGATACGGATAACGCACCCGGGCCTGGGGCGCCCAGCTCCCATCTCGGCCGGGAGGCCACCGGCTCATCCCTCGGACCGGCACCCTGGGCCGCCCGTGGCAAGAATTGAGTCAAGTTATCCGACACGACGCCCGCCCGGAGTGCCTCGAGGGTGGGACGGCCTCCCTCGCGTGCAAGGGCCTGGGGCAGGCATGAGGCCGTCCGAACCCAGAGGCTCAGGTGGACCGGTAATTGGTGAACTGCAGCGCGATGCCGAGATCCTTGGCCTTGAGGAGGGCGATGACGGCCTGGAGGTCGTCGCGGTTCTTGCCCGCGACACGCACCTGCTTCTCCTGGATCGACGCCTGGACCCGGATCTTGGAGTCCTTGATGAGGCGCACGATCTCCCTGGCCTTCTCGACGGGGATCCCGTCCTGGAGCGTGATCGTCTGGCGGAGCGTCCCGCCGGCGGCCGGCTCGGGGTCGCCGATGGTGAGGGCCTTGAGGTCGATGCCGCGCCGGTGGAGCCTGGACTGGAGGATGTCGAGCACCGCGCGGAGCTTCATGTCGTCGGCGGAGGTGAGGACGATGTCCATCTTCTCCTGCGCGATCTCGTTCTTCGCGCCTTTCAGATCGTAGCGGGTCTCGATCTCCTTCCTCGCCTGGTTGATGGCGTTGGCAACCTCCTGCATGTCCACCTTGCACGCGACGTCGAAGCTGTTCTCGGCGGCCACGATCGTCTCCTCCCTGTCCCTGCCCGGCGCTACCGGGGCTCGAGCGGCACGACCGCCACGCCGTTGGGCGGCGTGAAGACGAAGAGCCCATCGCTGAGCCCCCCGTTGATCGCCACCCGGGTGAACGTCATGGTGACGCTGTTCTGGAACTGATCGTAGAGCACGGCCTGGCGCACCACGAAGTCCTTCGGGTCCAGGGAGAGCACGAGGCGCGTGAGGAGCGGCGTGGGCGCCCTGGGGGTGAGGTCGAGCACCGGGCGGCCAGAGGCATCCACCTTGGCCGCGGGGTTGAGGAAGCGCACGTGGAACTCCTCGCGCACCCGCCCGAGGCCCGCCAGGAAACTCCCCGCCGGGCCCGCGAGGGCCTTCGGCGCATTGCCCTGGTTCACCTGGTTCAGCTCCGGCGTGTAGACCCAGAGAGACTTGCCGTCGGAGACGATCTGCTGGGGGGAGGGGCTCTTGTACTCCCAGCGCATCCTCCCGCCCTTCTTGAGGTACACCGTGCCCTCGGCCCGGATGTCCTGGCCCAGGCTCCGGTTATGCGCCACCTGGGAGAAGTCCGCCCGCAGATCCTGGACACGGGCGTACGTCGCCTCGACCCCCGCCACCACCTCCTCCAGCGTCTGCGCTCCCGCAGGCGCGGGCCACAGAAGAACCCATAGCAGCCCGGCAAGGGCGAGGAGGGTACGCATCAGCGGCCGCGCTTCGCCAGGTAGTCGGGGCCGACCAGGATCTCGCGCGCCTTGGCCCCTTGCCCGGGGCCGATGATCCGGTCCTGCTCCATCATGTCGATGAAGCGCGCCGCCTTGGGATAGCCGAGCCCGAGCCTGCGCTGCAGGAACGAGATGGAGGCCTGGCGCTGGGCGATGACCAGATTCACGGCCTCCCAGTAGATGTCGTCCCGGGCCTCCGCGTCGACGCCCCCGCCCTCGCCGGCGGGCGGCAGCTCCACCTTCTCGTACACGGCCGCTCCCTGCTTGCGGAGAAACTCGCAGATGGCCTTGACCTCGTGGTCGGCCACCCAGGCGCCGTGCACGCGCATCGGCCGTCCCGCCCCCGGCGGCACGAAGATCATGTCGCCGCGCCCGAGGAGCGCCTCGGCGCCGTTCTGGTCCAGGACGGTCCGCGAATCGACCTTCGAGGCCACCTGGAAGGCGATGCGCGTCGGGAAGTTGGCCTTGATGAGCCCGGTCACGACGTCCACCGACGGGCGCTGGGTGGCGATGATCAGGTGAATGCCCACGGCGCGCGCGATCTGGGCGAGCCGCACGAGCGAGTTCTGCACCTCGCCCGCCGAGACCATCATGAGATCGGCCAGCTCGTCCACCACCACGACCCAGTGCGGGATCCGGTCCTCCACGGCGACCTCGCGATTGTAGCCCTCGATGTTGCGGACGGCCTTGGCCTGGAGCAGCTTGTAGCGCTCGTCCATCTTTCCCACGATCCACTTGAGGCGCATCGAGGCCTCCTTGGAGTCGGTGACGACGGGCGCCAGGAGGTGGGGAATGCCCTCGTAGATGCCGAGCTCGAGCCGCTTGGGGTCGATCAGCAAGAAGCGCACGTCGGCCGGCGTGGCCTTGTAGAGCAGCGAGCAGATCATCGTGTTGAGTCCGACGCTCTTGCCGCTGCCGGTGGAGCCGGCGATGAGCAGGTGGGGCATGGCAGTCAGATCGGACACCACGGGGTTGCCGGTGGTGTCCTTGCCGAGGGCCAGCGGCAGCTTGCCCTTGGACTCGACGAACTCGGAGGAGATCAGGATCTCCCGCAGATACACCGTCGCCTGCTCGGGATTCGGCACTTCGACCGCCACCGTGCCCCGCCCCGGGATCGGCCCGACGATCCGGACGGCCGCGGTCTTCATGGCCAGCGCGAGGTCGTCCGAGAGGTTGACCACCTGGCTCACCTTGATGCCCGGGGCCGGCTCGAACTCGTAGGAGGTGATGACGGGGCCCGGGCTCGCCTGGACGATGTGACCGTCCACGCCGAAGTCCTGCAGCTTGCGCTTGAGCGTGGCGGCGTTGGCCTCGAGATCCTCCCGCGTCCGCTTGAGCTCGGAGAGCGGCGGCGCGGCCAGGAGCCCCACCGCCGGCAGCTGGAAAGCCTGGGCGCCCCCGGTGCCGAAGTCGAAGGTCTCCTGCCAGGCGAGCCCCTTCTCCACGAGGCTCGACCTGGACCTGGGCGGCTCCTTCACCACGAGGCGCGGCGGGGCCACCTCGGGCTCTTCGCGCCCGTCTCCCTGGCTTCGTCCGTCTCCCCCTCCGGGGGAGAGGGCAGGATGAGGGAGCGCGACGGCCGTGTCCGTCCCGCGCCGCCAGAGCCCGGCGAGCCGCGCACCCACGCCGCGCGAGGCCAACCCCAGCGAGGCCTGGGTGACGAAGAGGGCCCCCACGGGGATGGTCACCAGCAGGATGATCCAGGTCCCCACCCCCCCGACCGAGCGGAGCAGGGCCTCGGTGACGGCCCAGCCGAGGAGCCCTCCCTTGTGGATCCGGACCTCGGTGATGGTGTCCGAGGCGCGGGCGAGGAGACCGGCCACGCTGATCAAGAGCAGCACAAGCCCGGCCAGGCCAGGCCACCCCCGCGCGATGCGCGAGCGGATGAACGCGCCGGCGCCATAGCAGGCAAGCAGCAGCGGGAAGAGATAGCCGGCGTAGCCGAAGGCCTGGAAGCTCGTCCAGCCGAGCCACAGCCCCACCGGCCCCACTGGGCTCGACTGATCGAGCGCGTGCCGCGTGGGATCGAAG
>JACOVB010000499.1 GCA_016177555.1 Candidatus Rokuibacteriota bacterium | reverse complement strand
CACCAGCATGATCCCGCCCGCCAGCGCCAGGCGCACGGCCCACTCGACCAGGCGCGGGGTCTCGCCGATCCGCTCGACGACGAAGTCGTCGTGGACCATCATCTTCCCGGCCACCTCGCCCAGGATGCCCCCCGCGACCAGGATGATCCACGCATACCGGTTCATGAGCGTCGCCAGGATCCCGCTCCCCCAGACCACGATGGGGATGGAGAGCCCGATGCCGAAGACCACCAGCGTCAGATTCCCTTCGGCGGCGCCCGCGACGCCGATGACGTTATCCAGGCTCATCACCACGTCGGCCACGATGATGATCCAGATGGCCTCGATCAGCGTCGTGCCGTGCCGGACCTGCGCCTCCCCGCCGCTCCCATCCGACTGGCGCACGAGCTTGATGGCGATCCAGACGAGCGCGAGCCCGCCGACGACTTGCAGCAGGGGGATGCGGAGCAGATACGTGATGATCGTGATGAAGATCAGGCGCAGGCCCACGGCCCCCGCCGCCCCCCAGATCCGCCCCTGGAGCTGCTGCCGCTTCGGCAGGGTGCGGACGGCCAGCGCGATGACGAGCGCGTTGTCGCCCGCCAGGGCCAGATCGATCAGGACGATCTTCAGGACACCGACGATGAAATCGACGCTCACGGGTCCCCCGGGTGATCCGGCATCAGTGGCCGCTGGGAGCCGGCGCGACCGCGCGGCCGCGGAGGCGGCGCCAGTAGGGCGTGATCAGCGGCAGCGCGAAGAAGAATAGCGCCACCGCCGTGATGGCGCCAGAGATGGGCCGGTTCAGGAAGATGAGCAGCGATCCCTGCGACATGATGAGGCTCTGCCGGAGCGCGTTCTCGGCCAGGTCTCCCAGCACGAGGGCGAGCACGAGCGGGGCCAGCGGGTAGTCGAGCTTCTTGAACACGTAGCCGATCACGCCGAACACCAGCATATACCAGATGTCGATCATGCTGCTGTGCACGGAATAGGCCCCGACGGCGCACACGGCGACGATGAGTGGAGTCAGGATCGCGAAGGGGATGCGCAGGATCGCCGCGAAGAACGGCACGAACAGCAGCACCATCACAATGCCGATGACGTTGCCGGTGTACATGCTGGCGATGAGACCCCAGACGAAGTCGGGGCTCTCCTTGAACAGCATGGGGCCCGGCTGGAGGCCCCAGATGATGAGCCCGCCGAGCATGACCGCTGCCGTGGGCGAGCCGGGGATGCCGAGCGTGATCATGGGCAGGATCGCGGCGACGCCGGCCGCGTGCGCCGCCGTCTCCGGCGCCACCACGCCCTCGATCTCGCCCTTGCCGAAGCGCTCGGGGTGCCGGGAGAAGCGCTTGGCAAAGGCGTAACTCATGAACGAGGCCGGGGTGGCGCCGCCGGGCTTGAAGCCCATCCAGAACCCGATCATGGAGCCGCGGACGAACGTGCGCCAGTAGCGCGGCAGCGTTTTCCAGGTCTCCCACACCACGCGCGGGTTGATCCGGGCGCTCGCGCCCTTGAAGGAGAGGCCCTCTTCCATGGTGAGCAGGATCTCGCCGATCCCGAACAGCCCGATGACGGCCACGATGAAGTCGAAGCCCTTCATGAGCTCCGTGACCCCGAACGTGAGGCGCAGCGCGCCGGTGACGATGTCGAGGCCGACGGAAGCCAGGATGAAGCCGAGGAGGATGGAGACGAGGGACTTGATGGGGTTGCCGCCCCCCAGGCCGATGAACGCCGAGAAGGTCAGGAGCTGGATGGCGAAGAACTCGGGGGGCCCGAACTTGAGGGCCACCTCCGCCAGGAGCGGCGCGAAGAGGGTGATGAGGACCACGGAGAAGAGCGCGCCGACGAAGGACGACGTGAAGGCCGCGGTCAGCGCCTGTCCCCCTTCCCCGCGCCGGGCCATGGGGAAGCCGTCGAAGGTGGTGGCCACGGACCAGGGCTCGCCCGGGATGTTGAAGAGAATGGAGGTGATGGCGCCGCCGAACAGCGCGCCCCAGTACAGGCTCGTCAGCAGGATGATGGCGGACGTCGGGGGCATGGTGAAGGTCAGCGGCAGCAGGATGGCGACCCCGTTGGCCCCGCCGAGACCGGGGAGCACACCGATCACGGTGCCGAGCGCGATGCCGACCACCGCCACCATCAGGTTGTAGGGTTGCAGGGCCACCTGGAAGCCGAGCAGGAGGTTCTCGAAGCCCATGCGTCAGTACCCCAGCCAGGTCTCGAGCGGGCCCTTGGGCATGGGCACGAGGAACCACTTCTCGAAGACGAGGAACGTGATCACGGGGAACCCGATGGCGAGCGCCACGACGGCTGTCCATGAGTGCCGGCCGATCCACCGCATGTAGAAGCCCATGTAGAGCGCCGAGGCCACGTAGAGGCCGATGGCCTGGGTGAGCACGACGAAACCGGCCGCCGGGCCCAGTACCGCGAGCACCGGGCCCAGCGCCTTGCGCGTCACGAAGGGTACGGGCAGGGTGAGCCTGACTGCCTGGGCCGCGATGGCCAGACAACACCCGATCAGGAGGACGGCGAGCCAGAACGGAAAGAAACCGCTCTGAGGCCCGTCCGTCCCCCAACCGGTCCCCAGGCGCACGGCGTCCACCAGGACGAGCGCGCCCGCCGCGGCGAGGATCGCTGCGGTGATCAGGTTGGCGATACGCATCGGGCTGTGGGGTACCGGGCGCTCGCGCGCCCGGCCCGCCTACTTCTTCAGGAGCCCGCCCTCGGTCATGAGGTCCTTGTGGAGCTGCTCGGCCCCCTCGAGCCACTTGACGTAGTCGGGGCCGGTGAGCCATGAGGGCTTGAGCGCGCCCTTCGACAGGTAGTCCTTGAACTCCACCGAGTCATAGACCTTCCGGAGGAAGCCCTGGTACCACTCCACGGCCTCCTTCGGCATGTCCGGAGCGCCGAAAATCCCGCGCAGCATCAGGTAGTTGATGTCGGCGCCGAGAGCCTCCTTGACCGTCGGGATCTCCTTCCAGTCGGCGTCGGGGATGCGCGCGGTGTCGAACACCGCCAGGGGTCGAACCCTCTCCGCCTTCCAGTGGCTCACGCACTCGATGGGGTTGTTCAGCGTCGAGTCCACGTGCTTGCCCACGAGATTCACGCAGACCTCGCCGCCGCCCTTGAAGGGAACGTAGATGAACTTCACCCCCTGCGACTGCTCGAGGAGGATGGTGATGATCTGGTCCTCCTGGGCCGAGCCGGTCCCGCCCATCTTCATGGTGCCGCCCTTCTCCTTCACCGCCGCGAGGTACTCCTTGGCGGTCTTGTAGGGCGTCTCGGCGTTCACCCACAGGATGAACTGGTCGAGCGCCATGCGGCTCACGGGTGTGAGGTCCTTCCAGCTGAACGGCACGCCGGTGTGAAGCGGCGTCGTGAACAGGTTCGACAGGGTGATGATGATCGTGTGGGCGTCACCCTTCTTGCCCTTGACGTGCAGGAACCCCTCGGCGCCGGCGCCCCCGGACTTGTTGACCACGATGATGGGCCGCGGAGAGAGTTTGTGCTTCTCGGCGATCCCCGCGATGAGCCGGGCCATCTGGTCCGCACCGCCGCCGGTGCCGGCGGGGATGACGAGCTCGATGGGCTTGGTGGGCTCCCAGGCGGCGTGGGCCGCCGGAGGCAGCAGGGCCCACAGGGTCAGGGCGGTGATCAGCCATGCCAGGTGTCCCCGTGTTGGTCTCATGCCGGATCCTCCTCGCTGTCGCGCTACGGGTTGAAGGCCAGATCTCCGTTCAAGGCCGGGTACGGCGGGACGGGGGGGTGGGCGACGGGGCTTGTGCTGCGTACGGCGGCAGGGCCGGGCTCCGGGGGATCCGGGCGCCCGACCCTGCGGATGGTCCTGACGGATTGACCTAGGACATCGGCACTGCCGGTCTCTTCTCCCTCCAGAACGGGATCACGCCGGGAATCTCCCACTTCTCCCACATCTCGTCAACCTTGGCCTGGAAGTAGTCCAGGTCCTCCTCGGTGAAGTGGGCGAAGCGCCCCTGCTTGAGCAGGTACTCGCGCACCGGCTTCCGCGGGCGTCCCTCGGCGATGGCCTTGGTCTTACCGTAGTGGCGCACCACGCCGTCCTCGACCTCGTAGAGGGGGAAGATGCCCGTCTCCACGGCCAGCTCGCCGAGCTCGTGCGAGAGCATCGGGTCGAAGTCCCACCCCTTCGGGCAGGGATCGAAGGAGTGGATGAAGGTGGGCCCGCCGATGGAGAGCGCCTTCCGTACCT
>JACOVB010000498.1 GCA_016177555.1 Candidatus Rokuibacteriota bacterium | reverse complement strand
GTTCCAGGAGGACCGCCCCCAGGCCCGCCCGACGCAGCGGGCTGCTCAAAAGGGTCCAGATGCGAGGCGGCGCCCGATGGCCGCACGCGAGGCGTACTCCGCTTGGCGAGCCGAGCCGGAGGCGAGGTGAGCGGATCCGGAGATCCGGGCGAGCGTGAGCGAGCCACGTTGAGCGTGCGGCCGAGGGCGCCGTACCTCCGCAGATGGGCCTTTTTCAGCGGCCTGCTACACTGGACGCCGTCGATACCCGTACCGATTCGCAGCATCATTCCATGGAGGCGGACATGACCCATCACCGACTCGGATTCACCGGCCCGGGCCTCGCCATCCTGCTCGCCGCCCTCGCGCTCGGCGGCCTGGCCACCGCCGTCGCGGCTCAAACGCCTCGGGCCGGCGGCCAGCTCGTGCACGGCTCGGTGCAGGAGCCCGATCGCATCTGGGGCCCGGTGACGGGCCTCACCGTCTCCAGCGAGATCAGCCAGCTCGTCAACGCCTCGCTCATCGAGATCAACGACCGCCTCGAGTACCAGCCGCTTCTGGCGACCCAGGTCCCGACCCTCGAGAACGGCGGCATCTCGAAGGACGGGCTCCGCTACACGTTCACGCTGCGCAAGGGCGTGAAGTGGCACGACGGGCAGCCGTTCACCTCGGCCGACGTCGCCTTCACGCACACCGTCCTCCTGAACCCCGACGTGGACGTGCGCGGGCGCGTGGGCTGGAACAAGATCTCGCGCGTCGAGGCGCCGGACGACCACACGGTGGTCTTCCAGTTCTCCGCGGCGGACGCGCCCTTCCTCGACCGGGTGGCGGCGCTCGGCATCCTGCCGAAGCACATCCTCGGCAAGCTCAGCGGCGCCGAGATCAAGACGCACAAGTGGTTCCGGGCGCCCGTCGGGACCGGGCCGTTCGTGTTCAAGGAGTGGGTGCCGGGCAGCCACCTCGTGCTGGTGAAGAACCCGGGCTACTGGAAGCCGGGGCAGCCGTACCTCGACCGGATCATCTACAAGATCGTCCCCGACGCGAACGCGCTCTTGAACCAGCTCGAGACCGGCGACGTGGACACGCGCCTGCGACTCGTCAACGAGCACATCGACGTCGTGAAGAAGCTGCCCAACGTCACCCTCGTCTCCACGCCCTCCATCGTGCCGTGGCTCATCTGGGTCAACCACACGGTGCCGCCGTTCAACGACAAGAAGGTGCGGCAGGCGCTCGCCCACGGCTTCGACAAGGCGCGCCTGGCCGCGACCATCCTGGGCGGCCACGTCACGCCGGCCTGGCAGCTCCTGCCGCCGGTGTCATGGGCCTACAGCCCGACCGTCGTCCGCCACGCCTACGACCCTGCGAAGGCCCGAGCGCTTCTCGACGAGGCGGGCTGGAAGCTGGGCGGCGACGGCGTGCGAGTCCGCGACGGCAAGCGGCTCAGCGTCGAGATCGCCAACATCGCGGGCGAGCAGGAGCGGGTGCAGGTGCTCTCGTTCGTCCAGCAGCAGTGGAATCATCTCTGAGTCGAGGCGAGAATCCGCGCGGTCGACGTGGGCTCGATGTGGGGCGCCATGCTGCCGAAGCGCCAGTACGAGATGGCGTACTCCTACTCGGGCCGCCTGCCCGATCCCGACATGTCCACCCACTACCTCTCGCCCGAGCTCAAGCCGAGCACCAACTTCGCCGGCTACTCCAATGCCGAGGTCGACCGCCTGCTCCTCGCCGCCAACGCCACCGTCGATCGCGCGAAGCGCAAGGCCGGCTACCAGAAGGCGCAGGAGATCGTGGCCGACGACGTCGTCTATCTCTTCCTCTACTGGCTGAACAACAACACCGTGCTCAACAAGCGCGTGCAGGGCTACAAGCCGGCGCCGGGCTACACGGAGTTCTGGAACGCCGACGAGTGGTGGGTGACCAAGTAGCAGAGCGGCATGCGCTCGTACCTCGTCCGCCGGCTGCTCGCGATCGTTCCCACCCTGCTGGCCGTCTCGGTCGCGATCTTCCTCCTGCTGCATGCGGCCCCCGGGGGGCCGATGGCGGTCTATGCCAACAACCCGAACGTCGATCCCGAGGACCTCAAGCGGCTCGAGGCGAGCCTGGGGCTGCACGACCCCTACCCCGTGCAGTACGTGAAGTGGCTCGGCGCGATGCTCACCGGCAACTGGGGCATCTCGTACAAGTACGCGCGTCCGGTGGGCGGCATCCTCGGCGACCGCCTGCTCGCGACCGTGCAGCTGGTGCTCGCCTCCCTCGTGATCGCGAGCGTGGTGGCCATCCCGGTCGGCGTGCTGGGCGCCACCACGCGGCCGGCCACGCAGCGCGTGATCGGCAGCCTCTCGATGCTCGGCGTGTCCATTCCGACGTTCTGGCTCGGCATCGTGGTGCTGCTGATCTTCTCGGTGAGGCTGCGCGTCCTGCCGTCGGGCGGCATGGCGACGATCGGCGCCGACTTCGCGCTGACCGACCGACTCTGGCACCTCGTCGGTCCCGCGGTGGTGCTGGCCACCCTCGAGATCGCGGGCTGGAGCCGCTACCTCCGGTCGATGCTGCTCGAGGCCATGCGCCAGGACTACATCCAGACGGCGCGCGCGAAGGGACTGAGCGAGGCGCGGGTGATCCTGCTCCACGCCCTGCGCAACGCGCTCCTGCCCCTCATCACGCTGCTCGGCCTCCAGGGCGGGCGCCTCGTGGGCGGCGCCATGATCACCGAGACCGTCTTCTCGTGGCCGGGCATGGGACGGCTCCTCGTCGAGTCGCTCGCCGCGCGCGACTACCCGGTGCTGATGGCCTCGTTCATGCTCATGGCGGTGCTCGTCCTCGCCGGAAACCTCGCCGCCGACCTCACCTACGCGGTCGGCGATCCGCGCATCAGGCTCGACTGACGTGGCGGCCGGGCTCGACCTCGCGGCGCCGCCCTCCGGCGTCGCAACGGTCACGCCGCGTCGGGGCGGGCGCCTGCGCGCGCGGCTCCGCCACGATCCCGTCGCCGCGGCCAGCGCCGCCTTCCTGGCCCTCGTCGCGATGGTGGCGGTTCTCGCCCCCGTGCTGTCGCCGCACGATCCCTACGGGATCGTCGACCGCCCCCTCGCGCCGCCGGGGGGGAGCACGGCGCTCGGCACCGACGACGTGGGCCGCGACCTCGTGAGCCGCCTCATCCACGCCTCCCGGGTCTCGCTCGCCGTCGGCGTCGGCGCGGCCCTGCTCACGGTGTCGATCGGCACGCTCGTGGGATCGCTGGCCGGGTTCTACGGCGGGCGGGCCGACCTCGCCCTGAGCGGCCTCATCAACCTGATGCTCTCGATCCCGACGCTGCCGCTCGCGCTGGTCATCAGCGCCTTCGTCGAGATCGACCTGCCGCTCCTCATCCTGATCATCGGTGGCGTGTCGTGGACGGGCGCGGCGCGCATCGTGCGCGCGGAGGTGCTCTCGCTCCGCGAGCGCGAGTTCGTCGTGGGCGGCCGCGCCCTCGGCGCCACGGACCGGCGGCTCGTCGCCCGCTACATCCTCGTCAACGCCCTGCCGCCGATCATCGTGGCCGCCACCCTCCAGGTGGCCACGGCGATCCTGGCCGAGTCGGCGCTGAGCTACCTCGGCTACGGCATCCAGCCGCCGGTGGCCTCCTGGGGCAACATGCTGCAGAACGCGCAGCGCTACCTGCGCACGGCGCCCGCGCTCGCGCTCTACCCCGGGCTCCTGATCTCCCTGACCGTGGTCAGCATCAACTTCCTCGGCGACTGTCTCCGGGACGCGCTCGATCCGGCCCGGCGGGGCACGCCAGACTGGTGAGGTCTTCCATGCTCGACGCGCTCAGCACCTCGGCATTCATCGCGGCGGCCCGGCCGTCCATCGCCGTCCTCCCCATCGGGTCGATCGAGCAGCACAGCCGCCACCTGCCGGTCGGCACGGACTGGATCGTCGCCACCGCGGGCGCGCATCGCGTGGCCGCCGCGCTGGACGCGTACCTCCTGCCCGCGCTGCCGGTGAGCATGGGCCGCTGCCACAAGCCGATGGCGGGCACGGTGTGGCTGCGCCCGATGACGCTCGCGGCCGTCGTGACCGACATCATCCGCTCGCTCGCGGCCGGCGGCATCCACCAGGTCGTCATCGTGAACGCTCACGGCGGGAACTTCACGCTCGAGGTCGCCACGCGCGAGCTGAACCTCGCCCATCCCGAGCTGACGGTGCTGCTGCTGCCGCCGATGAGCCTGGGCTCGAGCGGTCCCCCGATCTTCGAGACGGCCGGCATGGAGGTCCACGCCGGCGAGTCCGAGACCTCCGTCATGCTGGCCATCGACCCCACGCTGGTGGGCGACGACCGTGTCGACTACATCCCGTCCGTCGGCCGCGAGTTCCTCGACTACGCGTTCATCGGCGCCATCAGCCCGGAAGGCGTCTGGGGCAAGCCGAGTCTGGCGACGCGGGAGAAGGGGTAACGCGCTTTCGACGCCCGCGGGCGGGGGCTCGTGGACTACGTGCGCGAGACGCTCGACCGGGCCGCGCGCCTCAAGGGACGTGCGAGCGCCCCGCAGGCGGCGCCCTCCCCGTCGCGGCCGGGCTGGCTCGAGTGGGGACCGTGGGCCATCGGCGACGGCATCAACGCGCGCTCGACGACGGTCGCGGTCGAGCGGGCGCGCCCGCACACGGCGATCCTGCCG
>JACOVB010000497.1 GCA_016177555.1 Candidatus Rokuibacteriota bacterium | reverse complement strand
GTCTGGCCGCCCACCACGACCACGGCGATGGCCCGGCGCTCCTCGGCGCCCGGCCCCGTCCCGGCCCAGAGCGGCAGCATGGCGGCCACGAGGGCGAGGGTGGTCATGAGGATGGGTCGCAGCCGGTCGCGGTTGCCCAGCATGATCGCCTCCGGGCGGCTCAGGCCCTCCGCGCGGAGGTTGTTCATGTGGTCGATCTGCAGGATGGCGTTCTTCTTCACCACCCCGAAGAGGACGAGGATGCCGAGCGCGGAGTAGAGGTTGAGCGTATTGCCGGTGTACCAGAGCGAGAGAAGGGCAAAGGGCACGGACAGCGGCAGGGAGAGCAGGATCGTCAGGGGATGGATCAGGCTCTCGAACTGGGCGGCGAGGATCATGTACATGAAGAGGACGGAGAGGAGGAAGACCCAGAGGAACTCGGTGAACGTCCGCTCCAGCTCGCGCGCGCGCCCGGAGATGGCGGTGGTGTAGCCCGGCGGCAGGCGCATCTCCGCCACCGCGCCGCGCAGCGCGGCGATGCGGTCGGCCTGGCCGAAGCCGGGGAGCACCGCGGCGCGGAGGCGGACCTCGCGCTGCCGATCGGAGCGGTCGATGCGGGAGGCGGTGAACCCCGGGGCGATCTGCACCAGGTTGTCCAGGCGCACCAGGCTGCCCGGCCCGGTCTGGCCGCCCTGACGGGACACGAAGAGGCGCGAGATCGTGCCGAGCTCGCCCCGGTCCTTCTCGCTGAGCCGGAGCTGCACGTAGTAGTCCTCGTTGCTGGTCGGGTCGCGGAAGCGCGACACCTCCGTGTCGCCCCCCACCATCAGGCGCAGCGCGGTGGCGATCTGCTCGGTGTCCACGCGGAGGTCCCCCGCGCGCTCACGGTCGATGCGGACGCGCAGCTCGGGCCGGTCGAGCCTCAGTGTGGTGTCGGGGTCGGCGATGCCGCCCAGCGCGATGGCCCGCGTGCGCAGCTCTTCCGCGTAGCGCGAGAGGGACACGAGGTCGGGGCCGCGCAGGACGAAGTCGATGTCGAAGCTGCCGCCCCCGATGTTGAAGCCGGGGATATTGCGCACGAGGATCCGGAAGTCGCGGAACTTCCGGAGCTTGAGGCGCACCTGCCGCATCACCTCGCGCTGGCTGTAGTTGCCGCGGAAGGCCCCGAGCGGGTCGCCCTTGAGGGTCTCGCGCCAGAGCCGGGCGAGCCCGAACGTCCGGTCGTCGTGGGGCGCGGTGCGCACGTACATGTTGCCCTGGCTGATGCGCCCGAGGAAGCCGCCGCCCGCGGTGATGAGGACGTGTCGCACCCCCGGCACCGAGCCGACCTCGTCGGTGATCGCCCGGACGGCCTCGTCCATCGCGGGCATCGAGATGCCCTCCGGGCCGTTGATGGATGCCTCGAACTCGCTCTCGTCCACGTCGGTGGGCGTGTACTCCTGCTTGACCCAGCCGTAGATGGGCCATGTCGCCGCGATGGTCGCGAGCGCGATCGCCACCACCGCCCAGCGATACCGCATGGACTGGCGCAGGGTGAAGGCGTAGCCGCGGTCGAGCCAGGCGTAGAATCCGCGGCGGGAGGCGGCCTCCGCGTGGCCGTGGGCGCCGCCCGCGCCGCCCGCGCCGCCGGCGCGGATCATCCGCGCGCTCATCATGGGAGTGAGGGTGAAGGACACCAGGAGGCTGACCAGCACCGACACCGCCGCCGTCACGCCGAACTGGTAGAGGAAGCGGCCGGAGATGCTCGACATGAAGGAGACGGGGAGGAAGATCACCACGAGGCTGAAGGTGGTGGCCATGACCGCGAGGCCGATGTCGGCGGTGGCGGCCTTCGCCGCCTCGAACGGCGTCATCCGCTTCTCCTCGACGAAGCGGAAGACGTTCTCGAGCACGACGATGGCGTCGTCGATGACGATGCCGACCATGAGCACCAGGGCCAGCATGGTCACGCTGTTGAGCGTGAAGCCGAGCACCCACATCGTACCGAACGCCGATATGACCGAGCAGGGGATGGCGACCGCGGCGATGATGGTGGACTGCCAGCTCCGCATGAAGAGAAGAACCACGAGCGAGGCGAGGATCGAGCCCAGGATCAGGTGGATCTTGATCTCGTGCAGCGCGGCGTAGATGTAGCGCGACTGGTCGCGGATCACCTCGAGGCGCACGTCGGGGGGAATCTGTCCGGCGAGGCGAGCGAGGCTTGCCTTGGCCGATTCGATGACCGCCACCGTGTTCTCACCCGACTGCCGCCGCACCTCGAGGATCACGCTGGGCACGCCGTTGAGCCGGGCCACCGAGCGCTGCTCGGCCGTCCCGTCCTCGGCCCGGCCCACGTCACGCACCCGGATGGGGGCGCCGGTGACGGTGGCGATGACCACGTCGTCGAAGGCCTTCGGGTCGGCGACGCGCCCGATCGTGCGGAGCGAGGACTCACGGAGCCCCGCGGTGACGTTGCCGCCCGGCATGTCCGCGTTCTGGCGGACCAGGGCGTCGCGGACCGCGGTGATCGGCAGCTGGTAGGCGGCGAGCCGATCCGCCTCCACCCAGATGTTGATCGCGCGGTTGAGCCCGCCGACGAGCCGCACCTCGCCCACCCCGAACGAGCGCTCGAGCTGGACCTTGACGATCTTGTCAGCGAGCTCGGTCAGCTCGCGCAGCGGCCGGTCGCCAGCCACCGCCACCGTGAGGGCGGGCGCCTGGTCGTTGTCGAACTTCGCGATGATGGGCGCCTTCGCGTCGCGCGGGAGATTCCGGATCGCGAGGGCGACCTTCTCGCGGACGTCCTGCGCCGCCACGTCGATGTTCCGGCGCAGCTCGAACTCCACGATGACGATGGACTGGCCCGGGCCGGAGATCGAGCGCAGCTCGCGGATGCCTTGCACGGTGTTCACCACCTGCTCGATCTCGCGTGTGACCTGGCTTTCCACCTCCTCGGCCGAGGCGCCGCTGAGCTCGGTGCGGACGCTCACGGTGGGAAGGTCCACGGAAGGGAATCGGTCCACGCCGAGGCGGGCGTACGAGGCGGCGCCGACCACGACGAGGGAGAGCACGAGCATGGCCGCGAACACCGGCCGGCGGATGCAGACCTCGGCGAGCTTCTGCATTGGCTAGGGCTGCACCGCCACCGGCTGCCCGCCGGTCAGGTTGCCAGGCTGCCCGACCACCGGGGTGCCCGCCGCGATGCCGGTCACGATCTCCACACGGTCGCCCAGGCGGCGCCCGGTCGTCACCCGCACTTCCACGGCGCGTCCCTGGTCCACCGTGAGCACCTTCTCCACCCCCGCGAAGGTGACAATCGCGGCCGCGGGCACGGTGACCACGCGGAGGTCGCCCGCCAGGACGATATCGGCCTTGGCGAAGGCGCCAGGCCGGAGCGCCGCGCCCTCGTTGGGCACCTCGGCCTCCACCAGGAGGGTGCGGTTCTGCTCGCTGATGGCGGGGGAGATGCGAGCGACGCGCCCGCGGTGCTCGCCCGCCACGCCCTCGACGGTCACGACGACGGGTTGCCCCACACGCACCGCCGTCGCGTCGCGCTCGGGCACGGCGAGCCGGAGCCGGAGCGGGTGGAGCTTGACGAGCGTGACCACCGGAGCCCCGGCGGCGAGGTACTCTCCGACCGAGGCCCGGCGCTCGCTCACCGCGCCCTCGATCGGCGAGGTGACCACGGTGTCCGCGCGCTGCTGCCGCGCCAGCTCCAGCTCGGAGCGCCGCTGAAGGAGCACGGCCTGGCGGGTCCGGACCTCCTCGATTGCGTCCTGGTAGCGGGCCTCGGCCACGGCCAGCGAAGACACCGCCGTGTCGACCTGCGCCTGCGCGATCAGCTCCTGCTTCCAGAGCCGCTCCGTCCGCGCGCGTGTCAGCCGCGCCTCGTCCAGCACCGCGCGCGCCTGGCGCACGAGGGAGGTGTGCTCGGGATCCACGCGGTCGTCCGTGCCCTCCGGAGCAAGTCCGAGCCGGGCGCGCGCCTGCTGCAGCGCCGCCACCGCCTGGTCCACGCGGAGCTGAGCGTCGGTGGGGTCGAGGCGCGCGACCGTCTGGTCGCGGCGGACCCGGCTGCCGAGGTCCACGAGCAGCTCGCCGATCCGGCCGGCGACCTTGGTGCCGAGCACGACTTGCTCGTCGGCCGCGAGGGTGCCGGTGGCACTGACTCTCCGGTCGACCACTTCCTCCGCCGCCGGGACGAGCCGGACCTGCCGGGGCGGCTGGCGCTGGGTTTCGGAGGGCGGCGCCGCCGCGGGACCCGGGCTCTGCTCACAGCCGAGCGGGATCAGGGCTGCCGCGATGAGCGCCAGCCCCGACACCATGCGCTTGGCGACGGCGAAGGGAGGCATCCACCCGATCCTACACCAGGCGTGAGGTTGACGTGACCGGTACGCCCCGGATGCCTGTTGGACGGCATCGCGCACCCCCGGATTCGCGTTCGTCCTTGCGATCGGAGACCGCGCGTCGCACCCTGGCG
>JACOVB010000490.1 GCA_016177555.1 Candidatus Rokuibacteriota bacterium | reverse complement strand
CTCGCGGACTACGAGGAGGCGCTCACCCGTGACCGGGTGCGCGCCATCCCCACGGTCATCGTCGAGGGCGGCCAGCGGCTCACGGGGCTCACGGACCTGCCGACCTACCGGAAGGCGATCGAGTCTGCCTAGTTGACCTCCATCCCCCGCCTCTTCTTCGACAACCCCCTGCTCTTCGGCCGCGACGCGACCGAGGGGCTCGTGGCCTTCGAGCCGCGGGACGGGGCCGTGCGCGCCTGGGCCCGGCAGGCCGGCCGCGCGGTCGCGACCGACCTGCCCTTCCGGCCTTTCCTCCTGCTGACCGACGCCGCACTCCTTGGCGGATTCACGGGAGACACCGAGATCACGCCTCTGGACGGCGAGGAGGGCTACCGCTGGCTGGCCGTGCTCCCCTCATGGGCCCAGGCCGAGAAGGCCCGCGACCATTGCCGGAAAGTCTCGGGCCGGACCCCGGGGTCCCCGGATGCCCCGTACCGCTTCCTCGGGGATCCGACCCACCAGTTCCTGCTCAGGACCGGGAAGACGTCGTTCCGCGGGATGACCTTCGGCCAGATCGTGCGCATGGCGGTGGACATCGAGGTGCTGACAGCGCCGGGCTTCGAGTTCCCAAACGCGGCGCGCGAGTCCGACCGGATCATCGCCATCGCGATGGCCGACTCGTCGGGCTGGAGCACGGTCCTGTCGGGCGCGGAGATGCCCGAGGCCGCGCTCCTGGAGGAGTGCACGCGGCTCATTCGCGAGCGCGATCCCGACGTGCTCGAGGGGCACAACATCTTCCGCTTCGATCTCGAGTACCTGGAGGCCCGCGCGCGGCGCCATGGCGTCGTCCTCGCGTGGGGCCGTGACGGCGCGGCGCTCCGCGGCCATCCCTCCCGCATGCAGGTGGCCGAGCGGACCATCGCCTACCGCCGCTACCGGGTGGTGGGCCGGCACATCGTGGACACGTGGATCCTCTCCCAGCTCTACGACGTGGCCGCCCGCGACCTCCCGTCCTACGGCCTGAAGGACGTGGCGCGCCATTTCGGCGTGGCGGCGCCGGACCGCACCTATCTGCCACCGGACGACATCCCGCGCGTCTTCCGCGAGGAGCCGGCGCGGCTCATGGCCTACGCGCGCGACGACGTGCTGGAGACGCTGGCGCTGTCCGCCATCCTCTCCCCGCCCTACTTCGTCCAGGCCCAGGCGCTGCCCTTCGACTACGAGTCGGTGGTCCTCAGGGGCAACGCCACCAAGATCGACGCGCTCCTCCTGCGGGAGTACCTCCACCGCGGGCGGGCCGTTCCCCACCCCGGCCCCGGCCGGTCGGTGGCGGGGGGCTACACCGCGATCTTCCAGCAGGGGGTCGCGCGCGACGTCCTCCACGTGGACGTCACCTCGCTCTACCCCTCGCTCATGCTCGCGCAGGGCATCGCGCCCGCCTCCGACAGGCTCGGCATCTTCTCGGCGCTCCTGCGCGACCTGCGGGAGTTCCGCCTGGCGGCCAGGCGCCTGGCCCGGGAGGCCGTCGCCGAGGCCGACCGCCTCCTGCTCACCGCGCTCCAGCAGACCTTCAAGACCCTCATCAACTCCTTCTACGGCTACCTCGGCGCCTCGTTCGCCCACTGGAGCGACTACGACGCCGCCAACCGCGTCACGGCGGAGGGGCGGCGCCTCGTGACGGCACTGGTGCACCGGCTGCGGGAGCTTGGGGCGAGCGTCATCGAGGTGGACACGGACGGGATCTACTTCACCGCTCCCGATTCGCAACCCGCCTCCGCCGAGGCTCTCCTTGCCGACCTGTCCGCTGTCCTGCCCGAGGGCATCCAGCTCGAGCTCGCGGGCCGCTACGTGGCCATGCTGAGCTACAAGATGAAGAACTACGTGCTGCTGGATGCCGCCGGCAAGATCCTGATCAAGGGGTCGAGCCTGCGCTCGCGTGGACTCGAGCTCTTCCAGCGCCAGTGGATGGAGCAGATGTTCCGCCTGCTCCTCACGGGCCGTCGCGAGGAGATCCCGGCGCTCCTGCGTCGCTGGGAAGAGGACTTCACCGCCCGGCGCGTGACCGTGCAGCAGTTCATGAAGACGGAGACGCTGCAGGAGTCGCTGCCGAGCTACCAGGAGAAGGTCACGGCGGGGAAGCGGAACGCCAGCGCGCTCTACGAGCTGGCACTCCGGTCCTCACGCCCCTACCAGGCCGGCGATCAGCTCTCCTACTACGTCACGGGCACGGGGCCCCGGGTCAAGGTCAACGAGAACGCCAGGCTCGCCGCCTCCTGGGATGCGGGAACACCCGACGAGAACACCGCCTACTACCTCGCCAAGCTCCGCGACCTCTCGGAGAAGTTCCGGCCCTTCATCGATCGGGAGGGGCTTCGTCCCGTCGTGGAGGAGGACGAGGCGGCGTCTGCCGCCCAGGAGTCCCTCGACCTCGACGCCTGACCGCCGGCGCGCCTGGCGAAACCCGGCGCTCCTCACGTGGCGAGTTGTCATGCGCCGGAAAAACCCCGGGGCCTCCGCCCCGGGGTCGCGTTCCTGCGGCCTCCGTCTGCCTCTACCGCCTCCAGCCGCCTCCGCCTCCGGCCCCGGTGCCGCCAGGACGGGGCCCGCGGTCACCGCGAGGTCCTCCCGCACCGCGCTGCGCCTGCGGCCGCGCCTCGTCCACCACGAGATTGCGGTCCCTGAAGAGACGGCCATTCAGCATCTCGACCGCCTTGGACGCCTCTTCCTTGGAGGACATCTCGACGAAGCCGAAGCCCCGCGGCCGCCCGGTGAACTGATCGGTCACGATCCGCACCGACTCCACCGTGCCGGCCTGCTGGAACAGCTCGCGGAGATCTTCCTCCGTGGCCTGGAACGAGAGATTGCCGACGAACAGCTTTGCGGGCATCACGACCCTCCTGCCGCGATCAGGACCGAGTCGACCGCTCTTCCCGGCTCAGCTGCGGCGACTGGGGCACAGCGCCCCGGGAGACCACTGCGCGGCGAAGGACTCGCGACCCCGAGCGATCGGCGCGCTAAGTAACCGTACTGAGGGCACCCAAAGCTGTCAAGGGAATCTTGCGAAGAATGTTCCGTGTTTCACGACGTTACAGCGCGCTTGCCCTGTCCGGTAAAATCCCGACACTGTCCGCTCGAGGTGAGGCGCGCGACAGATGGGGCAGGGGCGAGCGGCCATGGATTCCTCCCGAGGGGCCTGCGAAGCGCGGTGAGCATTCCACGCGCGTCACAAGCGCTCGACGCGCGTCCCCGCCAGCAGATCGTGCAGCGCGCGCTTGTCGACACGAAAAGCAGCCAGCAGGTGGCCGAGCCCGAGGGCCGCGAGCGACAGCACCCAGGCGAGGAGCCGACGCACGGCGACGCCGAGCGTGAGCGGGCCTCCATCCACCGCGACGACGCGGATCCGGAGCAGGATCTTGCCCATCGTCTGGCCGAAGAGCCAGTGGAAGAGGACGGAGTAGACGCAGGGGAACAGCCATTCGAACGCCACCCCTGCCGCCTGGAAGACCCGCGAGCCCTGAGGCGCCCGGCCCCAGAGGACCCGAAGCATCAGGCCCAGTGCCACCTGCACCGCTACCATGAAGGCCCAGTCGATCCCGACGGCAGCCGCGCGAAGCCAGAAGCCGACCGGCCGCGCTGCCGCGCCCGACGGCCCAGCCTCCGCAGGTCCGGCATCAGGTTCGGTGCCTTCGACCGCGGGCAAGCCGCACTCCGAGCAGGACTCCGGCATCGCGCGCGCATCGTAGCACAGGTATACTTTGGCCATGATCTCAGTCCAGGAGGGCCAGGCGCGCATCCTGGCGCAGGTCACCTCCGTCGCGCCGCCCCAGATCGTCCCGCTCCCCGAAGCCCTCGGCCGTGTGCTCGCCGAGGACGTCCGCGCCGGCATCGACGTCCCGCCCACCGACAATTCTGCGGTGGACGGCTACGCCGTCCTCCACGCGGAAATGCCCGCCGGCGGCAGCCGCGAGCTCCGGGTCGTCGCCGACCTGCCCGCCGGAGCGGTCCTCGACGGCGCCATCGCGCCCGATGAGGCCGTCCGCATCATGACGGGCGCGCCCATGCCCGCTGGCGCCGACACGGTGTACCTGCAGGAAGTGGTGGAGCGCGAGAGAGACCGGATCAGCGTCGGCCCGATCCCCCGCGGCGCCAACGTCCGGTATCGCGGCGAGGACGTGCGGGCGGGCGAGATCGTCCTCGGGGCTGGCACCGTCCTCCGCCCCCAGGAGCTCGGTGTGGCGGCCTCGCTGGGGTTGCCCCAGCTCGCGGTGCGGCAACGCCCCCGCGTGGCCATCGTGTCCACGGGCGACGAGGTGGCCGAGCCCGGCAGCCCGCGCAAGCCCGGGCAGATCTACGATTCCAACCGCTTCTCTCTCCGTGGGTCGGTGGAGGCCGCCGGCGGCCGGGTCATCGACCACGGGGTGGTCCCCGATCTCTTCGACGAGCTGCAGGCGCGGCTCCTCGAGGCCGCCCACGGCGCCGACATCGTGCTCACCTCGGGCGGAGTGTCGGTGGGAGATCACGACCTCGTGAAGGCGGTGCTGCAGGAGGCCGGCGGCATCGACTTCTGGCAGGTCGCCATGCAGCCGGGACGCCCGCTCGCCGTGGGACGCATCGGTACGGCACAGTTCTTCGGGCTGCCCGGCAACCCCGTGGCCTCCATGCTGACCTTCGCGTTGTTCGTCCGGCCGGCGCTCTGGAAGCTGGCGGGCCGGCGTGACCTCTTCCCGCCCTGCTTCCATGCCGTGACCGCGGAGCCTCTGCGCAAGAAGGCGGGGCGGCGCGAGTTCAAGCGCGGCATCCTGACCTACACGGGCGAGGCCTGGGAGGTGCGCACCACCGGACCGCAGGGCTCCGGCATCCTCACCTCCATGGCCCAGGCCAACTGTTTCATCGTCATCGAGGAAGAGCGTGGCGACGTGGCGCGGGGCGAGCGCGTCCTCGTGGAGCCGTTCGGCCTCATCTGAGCGCAGGGTCACCAGGAGCGCCATGCCGCACAGGATCCGGACCGATCTCATGGAGCAGATCGCGCCCCTCGCCGAGGAGGCGGCGACCGTCTACGCCCGCGGGCTCGCCGGCCTGGCCTACGCGGACGTCCGGATCGAGATCACCGAGGGCAAGTGGGCCGGCGCGGAGAACGGGTCGGCCAAGTCCTCGGGGGACGACTACGGCTTTGCGATCGGCGTCCGCGTGCTGGCGGGCTCCCGCGCGATCGCCCCGGGCTACTTCGGCCGCGCCCTCGGCGCGGCGGACCTGCGCGGGCTCGCGGCCCTCCTGAGGGAGGCTCTCCGGTCCGCCCACGGTCGGGCGCTCGTGAACGCGGATTTGAAGGCCGACGCCCGGGGGAAGTTCGGGCCCCTCGGGGACGCCTTGGCGGACACGCGGCTCTGCCCGGTGCGCGTCACGCGCGACGCGGTGCCCGCCGTCTTCCAGGTGGACCCGCGGACCATGGACCTCGGCGAGATGGTCCGCTTCACCACCGACGTGTCGCGCCAGGTGGCGGCCGCCGACACCCATGTCCACTACAACTACATCTCCACCATGACCCAGCTCGCCCGCGAGCTCTTCGCCTCCTCCGAGGGCGCCCTCATCGACCAGTCCTTCGCCCTGACCCAGGGCATGTGCTATCTCGTGGCGGGCGGGGACGGCACCAGCCAGGAGATCTACGACGTGGTCGGGCACCAGCGCGGCTGGGAGATCCTGACCTCTGGGGTGGACGATCCGCTGATGCCATTCCCGCCCTTCCCGCGCTTCGCCCTGGACATGGCGCGCGAGAGCGCGGAGCTGGCGGCAGCCCCGCCCGTCCCCACGCTCGACCGCGAGGTCACCGTGGTGACCGACCCGCATTTCAACACCCTCGTCTCTCACGAGATCATCGGCCACCCGATGGAGCTGGACCGCGGGCTCAAGATGGAGACGGCCTACGCGGGCCGCTCCTGGCTCCTCCGCGACCTGGACCGGAATCAGCTCGGCCGGCAGATTGCCTCGCCCCTCGTGACGGCGTACTCCGACCCGGGGCTGCCCGGCTACGGGCACTATGCGTACGATCACGAGGGCACGCCGGCCCGGCGGGTGGTCCACATCGAGGAGGGCGTCTTCACGGGCTTCATGAACAGCCGCCAGACCGCCGCCATCTTCGGCGGCAGCCCCAACGGGCACTGGAAGGCCACCGACGCCTCCCTCGTCCCGCTCATCCGCATGTCCAGCACCGTCTTCGGCGCGGGCGACCGCGATCCGGCCGACATCATCAGCGAGGTGGACCACGGCTACTACCTCGTGGGCCACAAGACCCCGTCCATCGCCGAGAGCCGCGAGAACTTCCGCATCTCGGCCCGCAAGGTGTACGAGATCCGCAACGGCCAGCTCGGCCGGCTCTACCGCGACGGTGGGATCATGGCCGACACCAAGACCTACCTGATGAACGTGGACGCCGTGGGTGCGGACTTCCGCCTCTACCCGATCCCCAACTGCGGCAAGGGCCAGCCCATGCAGACCAAGAAGCTGGGCAACGGCGGGCCCACCATGCGGAGCCGCGCCATCCTCACGGGAGGCCGCTGAGAAGGGTGCCGACCACCGAGGAATTGCGAAGGGCGGTGGCCGACGCGCTCGCCCTGGTGTCAGCGCAACCCGGCGTGCGCGAGGTCGAGGCGTTCGCGGCGGCCAACCGCACGCTCCTCGCGCGCCTGAACTACACGTCGCACATCCCCTGCAACGGCGTGGAGGAACCCAAGTCCAGCGAGGCGTATGGGCTCGGCCTGCAGGTCGCCTTCGACACGGCCGACGGCATCGCCATCGGTTTCGGCTCGGAGCCGAGCGACCTCTCGCAGGCGGGCGTGGAGCGGGCGCTCGACAAGGCGCGGCGGGGCGCGGTCCACGATCCCGAGTTCGTGTCGCTGCCGAAGCCAGGCCCCGAGAGGCGCGCGCTCCGCGGTTACCATGACCCCGCGCTCCTCGACATCGGCGACGCGCAGCTGGTGGAGGCCGGGTGGAAGGTCCTCGGCGGCGCCCTCGGCGCCTTCCTCGCCTCCTCCCGGCTGGCAGGCCTCGCCGGAGGCGACGCCGGCCTCCGCCGCCTCGGATTCATCGTGGGAGGCGATGTCACCATCCTCCAGGAGCGCATGGCCATCGCCTCAACCCATCTGCGTGAGGCCCAGACGGACGAGTCCACGCTCATGATGGGATTCGTCACCGCCATGGTGGAGGCGTACGACGCCAAGGGCTCGGGCGGGTCCACGGGCATCCGGCTCGACCACTTCACCGACGAGGCCGGCGTCGAGGCGGCGCAGAACGCCATCGCGGCCATCGACGGAGAGCGCGTCCCGGCGGGCGACTACACCGTGGT
>JACOVB010000489.1 GCA_016177555.1 Candidatus Rokuibacteriota bacterium | reverse complement strand
GGTCCTGCACGCCACGGATTTCTCGCGCGCGTCCCGCCGGGCCTTCGAGGAGGCCGTGGCGATGACCAGGCGCGGGCACGGCCGGCTCCTGCTGGTGCACGTCCTCATGCCGCCGTCTCCGTTCGTGGTGGAAGACGTCATCGCCCATCCGAGCTACGAGGACTTGCAGCGGCGAGCCCGGGCCGCGGCGAACCGGCGACTTCACGCGCTGCTCGCCAGGGCGAGGGGCGCCGGGGTGAGGGCCGAGGCGATGTTGCTCGACGGCCTGCCGTTCGAGGAGATCACGCGCTTCGCGCGCCGGCGCCGCGCGGATGTGATCGTGATCGGCACCCACGGGCGTACCGGTGTCGGCCGCTTCGTCATGGGCAGCGTGGCGGCGCGGGTGCTTCGGGTGGCCCCGTGCCCGGTGCTCACCGCGAGGGGGCGGTAGGAGGTCTCCGCCGACAGGCGGCTCCCGATGGGGTGGCTGCGCCCCGCCGGGCGCCCGGCTGACCCACGCCGGGTCGGGCTCTGTCTCGTAACCCGCCGAAGAAGCGTTCTCTCTCGGTGGCATCCGTGTTGCACCCTCAGCTGGTCGGGCAGGAGGCCCGTGCCTGGAGAGGTTGTGCGCCATGAAGGGGAAGAGCGCGAAGGGGAGCCGGGCGCGATCCCGGAAGCGCCGCGGGGCGAAGCCCGCAGAGATGCGGACGCGTGTCGGGGAGCTGCTCCAGGTGGTGATGAGCCATCCGGAGAGCGGGCCGCAGCTATGCGGTGGGGATGTGGACGCGGACTGGGAGCGCGCGTGGAGCTCGGGTGAGGAGGCCGTGGGCGGGAGCGTGTCCACCCCGGATCAGGATGTGGTGGACGAGATCGGCCGTGCCTTCGGAGTGGAGCAGCCGTCCGCCGCTCCCGTGGTGACCTCCGCGGAGGTCCTGCGCGACAGGGATCGCCGCTACTGGGAGCTGGAGCGCCGGGCCCAGAGGAAGGAAGAGGACGAATGACGGAGGCTGCCTTCTACCGCGTGATCGTGCCCACGGACTTTTCCAGCGGCTCCGAGGAGGCGCTGGCACTTGC
Source organism: Candidatus Rokuibacteriota bacterium (assembly GCA_016177555.1). The sequence continues at coordinate 1,071 of JACOVB010000489.1, read as the reverse complement.
CATCAGGCTGGGCAGCGTCGCCGGCTCGGAGCTGGTGCTGCTTCACGTGCTGGTGCAGGCAGCGCTTTTCTCCGAGGGGACGCTCGGAGCGACGCGGACCCGGGATGTCTACGATGCGGCACGGCGGTGGGCCGAGGAGCATCTCGAGGAGTGGGCCGCCAGAGCCCGCACCGCCGGAGTGCCCGCCCGGACTGCGCTCAGAACCGGTGTCCCGTTCCGGGAGATCGTGGACGCAGCGACAGACGAGCGCGCCGATCTCATCGTCATGGGCACGCACGGGCGCGGGGGGATCAACCGCGCGCTCCTGGGCAGCGTCACGGACCGGGTGATTCGCCTGGCCCCGTGCCCGGTGCTCAGCGTGCGGCAGCCATCGTGAGGGCGCGCCCGTGACGGCCAGCGGTCACGAGCGGTACGGGCAGGTGCGGGACTGGATGACGCGCAACCCGGCCACCGTCGCGGATGACTGCCGCATCGACGCGGCGCTGTCGCGCATGCGTAGCGCCGAGATCCGCCATCTCCTGGTCTTCGACGGCGACCGTCTCGTCGGCATCCTGTCGAGCCGTGACCTGGGCCGCTTGGCCTTGGGCCAGGGGCGGGCCCCGCTCGTATCCGACCCGGTGCGGCGGATCATGACGGAGAACCCCGTGACGGCGGCGCCGGAGATGCCGGTGACGCAGGCGGCGCGCCTCCTGCTGGAATCGAAGATCGGCGCCCTCCCCGTGCGCGACGACGATAGCATCGTCGGGATCTTCACCCTGTCCGACGCGCTCGAGGCGCTGCTCTCCATGGTCGAGGGCGCGGGCGGGTGACTGAAGTCCTTCTCCAGCCCTTTTTCGATCCTCGCAGCGTCGCGATCATAGGGGCCTCGCGCGACCCCTCCAAGGTCGGCGGGAGCGTGCTGGCGAACCTCCGCGCGGCGGGCTTCGAGGGACGGGTGATCCCCGTCAATGCCGGTGGCGGGACGGTGCAGGGTCTGGCCGCGGTCCCATCCATCCTGGCTGTCGAGGGGCCCGTGGATCTGGCCGTGATCGCCGTCCCGGCCGCCGCCGTGCTGCCGGCGCTCGAGGAGTG
>JACOVB010000506.1 GCA_016177555.1 Candidatus Rokuibacteriota bacterium | reverse complement strand
GGATCCTGCTCTACAAGAACAACACCGACCTGAAGGGGAACAGCTACGGGACCCACGAGAACTACCTGATGGACCGCAAGGTGCCCTTCGCCCGCATCGCCCAGTACCTCATGCCGTTCTTCGTGAGCCGCCAGGTCTTCACCGGCGCGGGGAAGGTCGGCGCCGAGAACAGCACCGAGCACTGCGATTATCAGATCTCGCAGCGGGCCGACTTCCTGGAGACCGAGGTGGGGCTCGAGACGATGCACAGCCGTCCCATCATCAACACCCGGGACGAGCCGCACGCCGATCCCGAGAAGTACCGCCGGCTGCACGTCATCGTGGGCGACGCAAACATGAGCGAGACGGCCACCTACCTCAAGTGCGGGACCATGGCCATCGTGCTCAGCATGATCGAGGACGACTTCATCGACCGCGATCTCTCGCTCGACACCCCGGTGATCGCGTATCGGAACGTGTCGCGGGACCTCGCCTGCCGGGAGACCTTCCGGCTGAAGGACGGCCGCGCGCTCAGCGCGGTGGATCTCCAGTGGGAGTTCCTGACCCGGGCGCGGCGCTACTGGGAGACGCGGCCTCACGAGGCGTGGGTCGAGGACGTGATGGCGCGCTGGGAGTCGGTGCTGACGCGTCTCGCCCGGGATCCCATGAGCCTCGACCGCGAGCTGGACTGGGTGATCAAGCGGCACCTCATCGAGGCCTACAGGGACAAGCACGGGCTGCCGTGGTCGGAGTCGCGGGTGGCCATGATCGACCTCCAGTACCACGACATCCGGCCGGGCAGGGGCCTCTACTACAAGCTCGAGGAGTCCGACGCGGTGGAGCGCCTGGTGACGGACGACGAGATCTCCAAGGCGATCTACGATCCCCCGAAGGACACGCGGGCGTACTTCCGCGGCATGTGCCTGCAGAAGTACGCCGACGAGGTGGTCTCCGCCTCCTGGGACTCGGTGATCTTCGACCTCAAGGAAGGGCCCCTCAAGAAGATCTTCATGCTCGAGCCGCTGCGCGGCACGGAGGCGCACGTGCGCGAGCTCTTCGCCGACTCCCCGACCGCGGGAGACCTGCTGCGCAACCTGGGCAAGCCGAGCGGCGACGTCTGATGGAGGCTCGCTGGCAGGCCGCCTTCTTCGACTACGCCACCTCCTCCTTCTCCGAGGTCCTGCGGCGGAGCGCGCCCCACCTGCTCCCCCCACCGTCCACCTGGACCGGACAGGATCCGCAGGGGCCGCCGCCCGTGCCCCACGGCACCACGGTGCTCGCGGTCCGCTACCGGGACGGCGTGGTGATGGCCGGCGACCGCCAGGCCAGCGAGGGGTACCAGGTGGCCCACCGCCGCATCGAGAAGATCTTCAAGGCCGACGACCTCTCGGCCGTCGGCATCGCGGGGGCGGCGGGGCCGGCCATGGAGATGGCCCGGCTCTTCCAGACCGAGCTCGAGCACTACGAGAAGGTCGAGGGCGAGAACCTCTCCCTCGAGGGCAAGGCCAACCGGCTCGGACAAATGATCCGCGTGAACCTGCCCATGGCCATGCAGGGGCTCGTGGTGGTGCCCATCTTCGCGGGCTTCGACGAGAAGGCGGGCGTGGGCCGGCTCTTCAAGTACGACGTGACGGGCGGCCGCTACGAGGAGACCGACTACTTCGCCCAGGGCTCCGGCGGCAAGGACGCGCGGGATTCGCTCAAGAAGCGCTTCAAGCGCGACATGGGCAAGGACGAGGCGGTGCGGGTCACCGTCGAGGCCCTGCTCGACGCGGCCGACGAGGACCTCGGCACCGGCGGGCCGGACCTCATGCGCGGCATCTTCCCCACCGTGAAGACCATCACCCGCTCGGGGATCAGCGACCTGCCGGACGAGGACGTCCGCCGCCACTGCGAAGCGATCCTCAACGACCGAGGCAGGCTGTGATGCCGCTGCCCTACTACGTCTCGCCCGAGCAGATGATGAAGGACAAGGCGGAGTATGCCCGCAAGGGCATTTCCCGCGGCAAGGCCATCGTCACCATCGAGTACCGCGACGGGATCCTGCTGGTGGCGGAGAACCCCTCGACGCTGCTCCACAAGATCTCCGAGATCTACGACCGCATCGCCTTCGCCGGCGTGGGCAAGTACAACGAGTTCGAGAACCTGCGCGTGGCCGGGGTCCGGCACGCCGACGTGAAGGGCTACTCGTACTCGCGCGGGGACGTGAGCGCCAAGGCGCTGGCCAACGCCTACTCGCAGGGGCTCGGGAACATCTTCACCCAGGACATCAAGCCCTTCGAGGTGGAGGTGCTCGTGGTGGAGGTGGGGGACCCGAACGGGTCCAAGAACGAGATCTACCACATCCTCTACGACGGGACGATCGAGGACGAGAAGAACTTCGCGGCCATGGGCGGACAGGCCGACGAGATCCGCCGCTACCTCAAGGAGAACTTCCAGGAGGGCCTCGACCTGGCGGGGGCGCTCCAGCTCGGCGTCCGCGCCCTCATGGTGACCCAGAACAAGACCCTCACCGAGCGGGACCTCGAGGTCGCGGTGCTCGACCGCAACAAGGAGCGCCGG
>JACOVB010000502.1 GCA_016177555.1 Candidatus Rokuibacteriota bacterium | reverse complement strand
GGGGTGCTCCTGCACCCAGGGATGGTCGGGCGAGCACTGCAGCGCGTAGTCCAGCGCGATCTCCAGGCCGTGCTCCCGCGCGGCGCGGACGAGGTCGCGGAAGTCCTCCAGCGTGCCCAGGGCCGGCTCCACCGCCTTGTGGCCGCCGTGCTCATTACCGATGGCCCAGGGGGAGCCCGGGTCCTCGGGGCCGGCCGCGAGCCCCCCGTTCCGGCCCTTGCGGAAGCGCCGGCCGATGGGGTGGATCGGGGGCAGGTAGAGGACGTCGAAGCCCATGGCGGCGATGTCCGGCAGGCGGGCGACGCAGTCCTCGAAGGTGCCGTGCCGTCCCGGCACCCGGCCCTGGGAGCGCGGGAACAGCTCGTACCACGCGGCGCACTGGGCGAGGGGGCGCTCGACCAGCAGCTCCAGCTCCCGCTCGTACAGTGTGGCCGCGCTCCGGTCCGGATAGCTCGCCATCAGCTCGGCCGTCTCGGTGTCCAGCAGGAGGCGCGCCCGCTGGGCCTGGCTCGTCGCCCGCGCCACCGCGGCGAGCCGCTCCTCGATGCGGCGGCGGTCGGCGCCGGCCGCCCGCGCGAGCGCCGTCCGCAGGAGCGCCGCGCCCTCCAGCAGCTCGCTCGTGACGTCCATCCCGGCGGCGAGCCGTTTCTCGAGATCGCGCGCCCAGGTCCGGGAGGGATCGGTCCAGGCCTCGACGGTGTAGAGGTACCGGGCGTTCTCCTCCAGGAGGAAGTCCGCGGCCCAGCGGTCGTTGTCCACGGGGGCCATGGGCGTCTCGCGCCAGGCGGTGTCCTTCACCGTCCGGTACCGCAGCACGGCGGAGAGCGCGCCATGCCCTTCGCACAGGATGTCCGCGCTGACCTCGAATCGCTCTCCGGCCACGCGCTTGACGGGGAAGCGGCCGCCGTCCAGCTCGGGCCACACGTTGGCGATCCAGATCGCCCGGAGGTCGCCACGCATCGGGTCTCGGGGCGTATTGGCCATCATCCTTCGTGCTCCTCTCGCGCGAGCAAGGCCACGGGGAAGGCCTCGAGCAGCCGCCCCACGAGCAGGACCGGCCCGCCGGCACGCCGCTCGATGCCCGGGCACGCCCCGGTGAAGGCATGGGTGAGCGGACCGGGCAGGTCCTCCGGCACCCGGACATGCGTGTCGCCCCACACCGCCGGTCCCAGGGGCAGCCGCGCGCCCTGATCCGTGAGGCGCGCCGTCAGGCGGGGCACCACGACGACGGCGACCTCGCCGTCCCGCCGGCGGGCGAAGGCGCAGAGATGGGCGGCGTGCTGGCCGCCCGCGGCCAGCGGAACATACTCCCCTGACTGGAACAGGGCGGCCGCCTCCCGGCGGACGGCCAGGGCCCGGTGGATCGTGTAGAGCTTGATCCGGCCGTCCATCCACCGCGTGAGCAGCTCCCGCGCCAGGCCCTCGAGGTCGCCGGCGGCGATCCGCGCGCGGAGCTCGGCGAGGGCGGCCTCGCGCAGGGAAAAGTCCACCGGGCGCCGGTTGTCGGGGTCCACGAGAGCAAGGTCCCAGATCTCGGTGCCCTGGTAGAAGTCGGGGACGCCCGGCGCCGTGATCTTGAGCAGGGTCTGGGCCAGGCTGTTGACCATGCCGAGGCGAGCGATGGGCGCCTGGAAGGCGACGAAGTCCTCCAGGAAGCGGCGGTGGTGCCCGGGCTCCAGGATCCCCGCCACGAAGGACTGGAGGGCCCCCTCGTAGGCCTCGCTGGGGTTGATCCAGCTCGTGTGGACCTTCGCCTCCTTGGCGGCCTTGGCCATGTAGCCCTGGATGCGCGCCACGAAGGGGCCGCCGGGGGTGGGCACGCCCGACTCGGGGGGCCAGGCGCCCAGCAGGGTCTGGTAGAGCAGGTACTCGTCATTGGCGTCCGGCGCGGGCCGTCCGTCCACGCTGGCGACGTGCCGCCGGTTCCAGCGCCGCCAGCGCCTCGCGGCCTCGCGCCACGCGCGCGGCATCTCGGACAGCACGTGTATGCGCGCCCGCACATCCTCGCCGCGCTTGGTGTCGTGGGTCGCCGTTGTGGAGAGCCCGGCGGGCCACGCCTGCAGGCGGGCCGCGCACTGTTTGTGGAACTCCTCCACGGAGACCCCGAACTGCTCGGGATCCCCCCCGACCTCGTTAAGGCTCACGAGCCGGTTGTAGCGGTAGAAGGCCGTGTCCTCGACCCCCTTGGCCGTCACCGGCGCCGTGATCTGCTGGAACTTGCCGACGAAGGCCAGCTGGGCGCGACGGTAGTCGTCGTCGGCCGCCTCCGGCTCGCGCAGCAGCAGGATGTCGCGGACGAAGTCGAAGATGGAGGCGTTGGTGGTGGTGTTGCGCCGCCGGGCGAAGGCCACCGCCACCTCCACGCAGGCGCGGTCCTGGAGATCCACCTCCTGCTGGTCCCGCACGACGTAGGTCCGGTAGAGCGGGAAGCACGCGATGATCTCGCGCAGCGCGTGTGTGAGGCTCTGCCGCGTGAAGTCGCGCGAAGTACGGTGACGCTGCGCCAGCCGGCTCAGGGCGTGGCCCAGCACTCCGAGCTCGCTGGCCATCGCCGTCTCGACGATGAGCTGCTTGGCTTCGTAGACGATGTCGGCGAAGGGCGCGCGCTGCCCGGTGAAACCCGCGTAGGCCGCGATCATGGGGCGCGCGCCGGCCGCATCCACGAACAACCCGCCCGCGAGGCTCAGGAACTCGTAGCCCGTGGTGCCGTGGATGCCCCAGCCCGCCGGCAGCCGCTCGCCGCGGGCGAGGACTTTCTCGGCCACGACGTAGAGGGGCCGGCAGCCCGGCCGGGCGGAATCGGCCTGGCAGGCGGCCTCGAAGCCGGCCGCCGCCGCGGCCACGGCCTCGTCGAGGCCTTTGCCCTCAGCCGCCCCCTCCCGGCGGCGGCGGGCGCGCGCGAGCTGGGCGAAGCGCTCCCGCTGCAGAGCCAGGAAGTAGCCGCGCGGGTCGAAGAGGCCGTCCGGGTGGTCGATCCGGAGCCCCGTGACCTTGCCCTCCTCGAGGAGCCGGAGTATCAGCCGGTGGGTCTCGCGAAAGACCGCCGGGTGCTCCATGCGGATTGCCGCCAGCTCGTTGACGTCGCAGAAGCGGCGGTAGTTGATCTCCTCCGCGGCCACCCGCCAGTGGGCCAGCCGGTACGGCTGCTCACCCAACCGC
>JACOVB010000485.1 GCA_016177555.1 Candidatus Rokuibacteriota bacterium | reverse complement strand
GTCCTGACCGCCGTTGCGCTCCACCAGGCGCGCGAACTCCCCCTTGCCGTGGGTCAGCGTGCCCTTGAACATCATGTGCTCGAGGAAGTGAGCCAGGCCCGTGGCGCCCGGGCGCTCGTTGCGCGAGCCGACCCGGTACCAGATCTGGACGGATACAATGGGGCTCCGGCGGTCCTCGAGGATCAGGACGCGGAGGCCGTTGTCCAGGGTGGCCTCGAAGACCTCGCCCGAGTGCTGCGAGGCGCCGGCCTGGCCCACGGCCGCGGAGACGGCCGCCACGACGAGCAGGCTGATCCCGAGGAACCGGAGGATTCGCATGACTTGATTATGCTACGGGTGCCGCGGTGCGGCAACCGCCGGCGGGTTCGCCGTGAGGCGGAATGCCGGCCGGATCCCGAGCGCCGTCACCACGGAGACGACCGACAGCGCGGCGACCCCGTAGAGCCCCGCCGCGAAGGAGCCTGTCATGTCCTTGATCCACCCCGTGAGGAAGGGGCTCAGGATGGCGCCGATGAAGCAGGTGCTGTTGTAGAGGCCGAAGGCCTTGCCCATCACGGAGGCCGGGAAGAGGCCGCCGACGAGCGCGTACGACGGGCTCCAGGTGCACCACATCGAGAAGCTCGCCAGGAGCATGAGCAGCGTGAGCAGCCACGCCGGCCCGCGGGCCTGGATCGCGGCGCCCATCGCGATCATGGAGAGCGTGGTCATGACCACGGCGGCGACGATGACCACCTTCCGGTGCATGCCCCGCCGGTGCACGCGATCGGCCACGAGCCCCGAGACGAGCAGGCCCACCGGCGCCATCAGCCCCTGCAGGCTCGCCAGCGAGGCCGAGCGGCCGAGATCGGTGATGCCGACCTCGGAGAAGAGGAGCGGACCCCACGTGGCCAGCAGGAACTGGACGTAGACGGGCATGATGCCGGTGACCCCCAGCAGCCAGAAGTCGCCGGAGCGGAGGACGCGGCGGAACGGCCAGTCCGGATCGGCCGCGGCGGTAGCGTGGGCCGGCTCGGGCACGACCCGCCAGAGGAGCAGCGCCGCGAGCAGCGGCGGGAGCGCGAACAGGAAGAAGACGTAGCGCCAGGGCATGAGGACGCCGAGGGCGCCGGCCAGGAGCAGCCCCAGCGTGGTGCCGAGCCCGGCCCCCGAGAAGGACACGCCCTGCCCCAGCGCCATCTTCTCCCTGGGCGTGGTGGCGGCGATGATCACGCGGTCATTGGAGAAGAGGAAGCCCTGGCTCAGCCCCGTCAGGAGCCGGGCGAGGAAGAGCGTGGTCAGCGAGGTGGCGAGCCCCGTGAGCGCCGAGGCCGCCGCGCCCAGCAGCACACCTGTCAGGAGCAGTCGCTTCCGGCCGAAGCGGTCGCCGAGGATGCCCGCCGGGAGCTGCATGGCCAGGTAGGCGTAGAAGAAGCCGGTGGAGAGGAAGCCCGCGCTCGCGTAGGAGAGGCCGAACTCCTCGATGATGGGCGGCAGGAGCGACGAGAGCGCCATCCGGATGAGGTAGTTGCAGACCCACGTGTAGACGAGAATGCCCCAGATGACCGCGTAGAAGGGAATGGGCATGAGCGGCCCATCCTAGCACGGCCGCATGGCCGGAGCGTGCCGTGGCCAGCGGCGCCCGCGGCGTCCACCTGCCCGCCGCCGGCCAGGCCGCGCCTCACCAACCCGTGGGTACCGCAAAGCGTCCTACGGTCAGACGCCCCTCTCTGGTGGTAAGCCGGGCGGCCTCGCAACTCCGGAGAAGCGGGTCCGGATGTATTCGCCCGCACTGTCCGTCTGGAGCTTCACCGTGCCCGGCCCGCTCCGCACGAAGAAGTCGCCGCCCGGGCTCGCCTCCATCCCCTTCCACGCGAGAAAGACCGGCTCGGGGCTGCGCTGGCAGCTCACCACGCACACGGTCTTGCCCTGCACGATCTGCGTCTTCGGGTCGATGCAGGTGCCGGCCCGATCGCCCAGGCCGTTCCGGACGACCTGGGCCAGGTGGCGCATGAACTTGTCGTCGGTGTCGAGCTGGTCGCGCTCGATGCCGGCGATGGAGCCGTCATCGGCGACCCCGAGCAGGAGATCGCCACCCTCCGTGTTGAGGAAGGCGGCGATGGTCTTGAGGACGGCGTGCGTCACCGCCTTGTCGTCCTGGCGGTCCTCCTTGAGGTTCCAGCGAAGCGTGGACTTGAACTCCAGCGTCTTCGACTCACCGCGCTTGATCAGCTCCTCGGCCTGGCGATGGGCGCGCACGTACTGGTCGAAGAGCAGGTCCTTGACGACCTCGCCGAAGGCGCGGTCATCCGTGATGCGCCGGTACAGCTCGAAGTTGGAATCGACGATCTCCTGGATCACGTGCTCGACCTTCTGGTCGAACGTCAGGCGCACGTTCTCCCGGGTGTTCACCCGGGCGCTGGCGTCCAGCGCGGCGTCGGCGTCGAGCCGCTCCATCATCTGCCCCAGGGTCACCCGGTGCTCCGGTCCAAGGTTCAACCCGAAGCGCTCGTAGAGCGCGGCGATGATCAGGGAGAGCGTCTCCAGCTCCTCCGGCGCCGACCGCTGGCTGCCCTTCGTGCCCACGGGGTCGAGAACGCCGGGCTTGCGCTCGAGCTCGATCTTGCCGCTGCCGGTTTGCTGGATGCGGTACGACTCCATGTCGATGTTCTGCTGCTC
>JACOVB010000484.1 GCA_016177555.1 Candidatus Rokuibacteriota bacterium | reverse complement strand
TTCCGGCGCGCCGTGGCGGGGGAGGCCACCGGCGCCCACATCCACATCGGCCAGCCGTCGCGCCGCATCACCGCCAGGCGGTAGCCGCCCCGTGGACTCCCCGCGCGATCCGCGCGACGGCCTGCTCCTGCCGCTTGCGAGCGACCCCCCGGACGGGGGTCCCGGGCCTCGCTCCGCCGTCCTCGTGGTGGACGACGATCCGGGGGTGCGCGACTCGTTCCGTCTGATCCTCGAGGACGAGTACGATGTCCTCGAGGTCCCCGACGGCGCCCAGGCGCTCGAGATTCTCCGGACCTGTCCGGTGGATCTCGTCCTCCTGGACATCCGACTGCCGGGAATCGACGGACTCCAGGTGCTCGAGAGGATCCGGGTGCTCGACGACCGGCTCGATGTGATCCTGGTGACGGCGGTGAAGACGGTCAAGACCGCCGTGGCCGCCATGAAGCTCGGCGCCCTCGACTATCTCACCAAGCCCTTCGACCCGGACGAGGTGCTCCCGCTGATCCGGCGCGCCCTCGAGAAGCGCGCGCTCGAGCGCGAGGTGGTGGTGCTCCGGTCCGAGCTCGCGCGGCGCCAGGACGTGGACGCCCTCGTGGGGCAGTCGCCCGCCATGCGGAAGGTCGTCCAGGTCATCGACCAGGTGGCGCGGACCACGGCCACCGTGCTCGTCACCGGCGAGAGCGGCACCGGCAAGGAGCTCATCGCCCGCGCGATCCACCGCCGGAGCCCACGCCGGGACCGGCCCTTCGTGGCCGTGAACCCCGCCGCCATCGCCGAGAGCCTGCTGGAGTCAGAGCTGTTTGGCCATGAGCGGGGCGCGTTCACGGGCGCCTTTCAGCGGAAGCTCGGCAAGTTCGAGCTGGCGCAAGGCGGCACCCTCTTCCTGGATGAGATCGCGACGCTCAAGCCTGCGCTGCAGGCCTCGCTGCTCCGCGCGCTGCAGGAGCGCGAGATCGAGCGGGTCGGCGGAACCCGCAGCATCAAGGTGGACATCCGCGTGATCGCGGCCACCAACGCCGACCTTCGCCGCGCGGTGGCCGGCGGAAGCTTCCGGGAGGATCTCTACTACCGGCTGAACGTGGTGCCCATCGTGGCCCCGCCGCTCCGGGAGCGCCACGGGGACGTCCCCCTCCTGGTGGCCCACTTCATCCGCCGATACAGTCTCGAGTTCAACAAGCCGGTGACGTCGATGTCTCCGGAGGCGCTCGCGGCCCTCGAGGAGTACGGCTGGCCGGGCAATGTGCGGGAGCTGCAGAACGTCATCGAGCGATCGGTGGCCCTTGTGGAGGGAGTCGTCATCCAGCTGCAGGATCTTCCGCTCGATCTCATGCTCCCCGATCACGGCGCGAGAGCCCGCCAGGCGGAGACCCTGCCGCTCCAGGAGGCATGCGAGCGCTTCGAGCGCCAGATCGTCCTGCGCGTCCTCGAGCGGACGGGCTGGAACCAGACCGAGGCAGCGCGTCTCCTGGGTGTCCACCGCAACACCCTCCAGCAGAGGGTGGCCCGGTGGAATCTCCAGCGGCCGGGGAGCGAGGGCTAGTCCGCGTCATGGGTGAGGGGGCGCCCAGGACGCCGACGGCGGTTTCGCGAATAGCGTGGGCCAGAGTGAACAGGGATCAGTGCAATGTGCCCATGCGCGTGTGCTCCCGGGCTAAGACCCCGTCCCACATGCTCGATTTCCTCCGGGAGGACGGGCGGCAGGCGGGGCTGCACAGATTCCTGGGCGGTGGGTTCCCCGGCGCGGTGGCGGAGCCATCGGACGGCCGTCAGGAGAATCCATGACTTAGCGCAGCCGGGATCGCACCGCCCGCTGGCCGGAGTTTTGCTCTCTTCCCCGACCGGGACCTCACGGTGAGGCTCCCACGGTGACTCACACCAAGGGGAGGAGAAGCGATGACCAGGATCTGGGCGGTGCTGCTCGTGCTCGCGTCGTTCCTGCTGGTGGCCCCCGTGATCGAGTCGGGGACCTCGGAGTCGACTCAGATGTTCCAGGCGATCGGCACCGCCGAGGGCGGTGACGGGGGGTAACAGCCGACGGAAGCTTGGCTGCGTCCGGTGGGAAGTCCCAGCGGCCGGCGCGAGAGGAAGGGGGGCGTATGCCCCCCTTTGCTCTTGCTGGCGCTCGCCTGCCTTCTTGCAGCCACGGCGGCTGTCGCATCCGCTCAGCCGCGGGAGGCCGGCGCCGGGGGTGTCTATCGCCGGCCCCTCGGCCAGGATCCGTCCACCCTCGATCCGGCTCGCATCAGCGACATCTACAGCCTGCCGGTGTCCCAGCAGCTCTTCGACGGGCTTGTCCAGTTCGATCAGACGCTCACGATCAGCCCGGCCCTCGCGCGCTTCTGGAAAGCCTCGCGGGACGGCCTGACCTGGACGTTCATGCTCAGGAAAGGGGTCAAGTTCCACCACGGCCGCGAGGTCACCGCGGAGGACGTCGTCTACTCCTTCACGCGCATCCTGGATGCGAGGACAAGGTCGGGGGCGGCCGACGTGTTCAGCGTCATCAAGGGCGCCCAGGAATTCCGGGACGGCAGGGCGAAGCAGGTGGCGGGGCTGAGCGCCCTCGATCGCTACACGGTGCAGGTGGCTCTCAGCGAGGCCACCATCCCTTTCGTGTCCATCCTCGCAGTCGGGCACGCGAAGATCGTTCCCCGGGAGATCGTGGAGCAGCAGGGGGAAGCGTTCGGGACCAACCCCATCGGGACAGGACCGTTCAGGTTCGTCCGCTGGGAGAAGGGGAAGGAGATCGTCCTCGCTGCCAATCCCGAGTACTTCGACGGGCCGTCCCGGCTCTCGCGGGTTGTCTACCGCATCTTCCCGGGCACCCAGCTCGATGCCATGTACGAGGAGTTCCAGAGGGGCAGCCTCGAAGATACTCCGATCCCGACGCGCGACTACCGCCGGGTCGTGGCCGACAAGAGCCACGTCTACGTGAAGCGCCCGATGATCAGCGTGCGGTTCTACGGGTTCAACACGCGGATCAAGCCCTTCGACGACAGCCGGGTGCGCCAGGGGCTGATCCACGCCATCGACCGCGAGGCGCTGATCGCGGAGGCCTTCCTGGGGCGCTACGCTCCGGCCCGCGGCATCCTGCCACCTGGCATGCTGAGCTTCAACCCGAGGCTGAAGGGCTACGCCTACGATCCAAAGGCGGCCCGCGAGTTGCTGAGCCAGGCTGGCTACCCGGGAGGCCGGGGCCTGCCGCCGCTGGTCTTCTGGTCGAGCGCCAAGCATGAAGGCATCATCCGCGAGCACGAGCAGATCCGGAAGTACCTGGCGGCGGTGGGGGTCGAGGCGCAATTCCAGTACCTCCCCGACTGGCCGGCCTTCTCGAAGATGCTCGCCGAGGGGAAGCTGCCCATCTTCCTCTATGCCTGGTTCGCGGATGTGCCTGACCCGGACAACTTTCTCTTCAAGCTCTTCCACTCGCGGAGCCCGCGCAACTTCACCCGCTACACGAGCCCCGCGGTGGACGAGCTGCTGCTCCAGGCGCGCCGGGCAACCGATCTCTCGCGGCGGACGGAGCTGTACCGCCAGGTCGAGCAGATGGTGATGAATGACGCGCCCATCATTCCCGTGTGGCATTACACCTACGAGCGGCTCTTCCAGCCCTACGTGAAGAGCGTGGAGGTGAACGGGCTCGGGGACCCCTATATCCCGCTGCGGAAGATCTGGCTGGAGGGGCGGCGATGACCGCGGCCTTCCCGGCGCGCCGGCTCCGCCTGCGGCCGCGGTCGCTCCAGGCGCGGTTCCTCGTGGGCACCGTGCTCGTCCTCCTCGTGGTCATGGCGGGCGTCATCGTCGTGGTCGAGCAGCGCCAGCGCGCCGCCATCGTCGGCGAGGTGCTCCGGCGGGGCGAGGTCATCGCCCGGGACTTGGCGGCGAGCTCCTCGGGCCCGCTCCTCCTCTACAATTTCACGGCCCTCGAGCAGAACGCGGTCCGGGTAAGCGCCAGCGACGACGTGGTGTACGCCATGGTCCTGGACGCCGAGGGCGCCGTGGCCGCCCACAGCGAG
>JACOVB010000510.1 GCA_016177555.1 Candidatus Rokuibacteriota bacterium | reverse complement strand
GTGGTGAGCGCCGTCACCGCCAGCAGCCCGGTCTTCTGGCTCAGGTGGCTGGCCTGGACGGCGATGTCGAGGTGACGCGCCGGGGCGGGGCGGGCCCGCCAGTCGCGGCGCTGCTCGAGGTAGGCGGCGCGCGTCTGGGCCTCGGCGCTGTCCTTCGTGGGGTAGTGGCGCGTCTCGAAGGACGGCGCCAGCAGCGCCTCGATCCCTCGCGCGTCGAAGCTCTCGTGGGCGCGCTTGTAGCGGCGGAGCGCGTCGAGCGTTGCGGCCTCCTCGGGGCCCTTGGCCTGGTACGTGGCGAGATTGTCCTGGAACAGCGCCTCGCGGGCCGCCCGGGCCTGGGCGGCGCGGGGGCTCAACGTCTGGGAGGTCGCGCACCCGGCGGCGATAAGGGCCACCGCCACGACCAGGGCACAGGCTGGGGCCGCGTGCGCGCGCGGCTTCACTGGCCGAACTCCGCCGCGAGCTGGGCGATCTCGGCAGAGAGGCGGTAGATCTCGAGCTGCTTGCGCTTCCTGTCGTCTTCCGAGCCATCGGGACTCTGCGCCGCGACCTGGCCGGCGGCGGCCGCGGCCTGGGCTTCGCTCTGTGTCTGGCCCACCGGGGCGCCCCTGACCGGACTCACGGCCGGACCGACCTCGCCGCCGCCGCCGCCCGCCGTGACGTGGAAGGGGATGAGGGCCACCGCAGATGCCGAGAGGGCCAGGAGGAGGAGCACGGGGACGAGTCGGTGCCGCGCCATCGGAGGCCTCCCTCATGCGCTCGCGCGCTTCCGCGCGGCATGCGCGCCGGGATCGGCCGCGCCGCCGCCCGTGCCGCGCGCCACCCAGCCATGTACCAGGCTGCCAGCATGTCCAGGATTCTGGATGAGCCGTTTGGCCCAGTTCCGCTTGATCGGGAGAGGCGCGGCGCCGGACCCGCGGCCCGTCGAGCCCGCGGCGCGAAAGTTGGTAGGGTGCTGGCTCCATGGGGGACAGGAGCATGTGCTTTCTGCCAGAACCGCTTGATCCGCTCCCGCGCCCGCGCTCAGGGCCCATCCGCTTGGGCCAGAACCCGCTCCCCCGGGATCACCCGGACTCCCCCAGAGCGCGCAGGATCCGCTCGCGCGTCTCCGGCGGGAAGTCCTGGCCGTAGAACCGAAGGAACAGCGACCGGCGCAAGGCCGCGGGCGACGCCGCGGGGTCCCGCTCCAGCACCGAGGCGACAACCAGGGCCCGGGCCGCGGCGTACATGGAGCACCCCATCCTCAGCCGCTCCTCGGAGGATCGCCCGAGGAGCATGGCGCGAAAGACGTGGTCGACCTCGCCGGTGGTATCTCTCATCCGCCAACCTCGCGGAGAAGCGCTTCCAGGCCGAGCCGGGCAGCCCACCGCGACAGGTAGGCGCGGTCGAGCCCCTCGACGGAGGTCAGGAGGTTGCGCACATCCGTGAGCTGGATCTCCGACCGCGTGTCCCTGGCCCAGTCCAGCTTGGAGAGGATCAGATCCTCGGCCGTGACCAGGAAGAGCTCGCTCCCCTCGACCGAGACCGCTCTCCGGCGGGCGAACTCCTCCCGCCGGTACTCGCTGTCCTTCCGGACGACGAAGTCCACCTTGACGATATGCCGGGTGTGGATAGCATTGAACATCCCCCTCTCCCGGACCGCGCTCTCCACCGCAGCGAGGTCGACGTAGAAGTCATCGCGCAGGGTGGCGACCAGCCGCGCCACGCCGGCATCGCCCAGCTCGACCACGAGGTCGATGTCCCGCGTCATCCGTGGGATCGAGTAGAAGTTGGCGGCGATGGAGCCGGTGATCATGTACGGGATGCCGGCACCTGTCAGCCGGCGCGCCACCTCCTTCAGCACCTCCAGCTCTTCGCTCACGGGACCGCCTCGGCCCCCGGGACCGGCAGGGCGGCGACGACGAGCGAAGCCGGGAGGATCGGCAGCGAGGTGACGGCGATCCCGAGGGGGCGCAGCGCGTCGGCGATCGCGTTGGCGATGGCGGCGGGCGCCCCGATGGTGCCACCCTCGCCCATGCCCTTGTAGCCCCCGGGCGTCAGCGGCGAGGGCGTCTCGAGATGCCCGATCACGAATGACGGCAGATCTTCCGCCACCGGCAGGGCGTACTCCATGAAGGTCCCCGTGAGGAGCTGGCCCTCCTCATCGTAGACGAGGCGCTCGCTCAGGGCCTCGCCGATCCCCTGAGCCACGGCCCCGTGGATCTGCCCCTCGACGATGGCCGGGTTGATCACGGGCCCGCAGTCCTCCACCACGGTGTAGCCGCGCACCGCCACCCGCCCGGTACCGCCATCCACCTCGACCACCGCCACGTGCACGGCCCCGGAGAACGCGGGCCCCGGCAGGTCGAAGAACTGCGTCGCCACGAGCCCGGGCTCGGCATCTCCGGGCAGCCCGCCCCTGGGCGGCGCATAGGCCACGCGCGCGACCTCGGCCACGTCCACGTGGCGGCCGGGCACGCCGCGGACATGCACCTGCCCCTGGCGGATCTCGAGATCGGCGGCGCTCGCCTCGAGGAGCCCCGCCGCGATCCTGAGGATCTTCTTCCTGAGCGTCTCGGCCGCGCCGCCGGCAGCGCCGCTCTGGGCGATGCCGCCTCGACTGGCGAAGGTGCCACTGCCCGGAGGGGACACCTGAGTGTCTGTCTGGAAGACCATCACCCGGTCGAGCGCCACGCCGAGCCGATCCGCGACGAGCTGCGCCACCGTGGTCGCGTGCCCCTGCCCCTGCGATGGGAAGGAGAGAGAGCAGCGGACGCCGCCGTCGGGCTCCATCGTGATGGTCGCGGCCTCGGGCCCGGGGAGGTGGACCATCCCGCGCGCCCGATAGGTCTCGGCACCCATGCCGGTGTACTCCGTGTAGCAGGAGAGCCCGATGCCGACCAGACGCCCGCGACGGCGCGCCTCGGCCTGCTCCGCCCGCAGCCGCTCGTAGCCGGCAAGCCCCAGCGCCTCCTCGAGCGCCTTGGGATAATTGCCGCTGTCGTAGACGAAGCCCGAGGCCGAGCTGAATGGATAGGCCTCGGGACGGATGAGGTTGCGCCGGCGGATCTCGGCGGGATCGAGGCCCAGGCGCTCGGCCACCAGATCCAGTGTGCGCTCCATGACGAAGGCGCCCATGGTCATCCCGACGCCGCGATAGGCGCCCAGCGGCGGCTTGCAGGTCGCCACCGCGAGAGCCTGATACGCGTAGGCCGGGACGCGGTACGGTCCCGGCAGGATCCCCGCCGTGCCGAGAGGCTCCAGCGCCGCCGTGAGCGGGTAGATATGGTAGGCGCCGGCATCCGACACGACGCGGGCCCGCAGCGCGAGGAGCGTGCCAGCCGCGTCCGCCGCCGCCTCGATCTCGACCCGCGCCTCGCGCCCGTGGGAGGCCGCGGCGAGGTTCTCCCGGCGCGTCTCCACCCACTTGACGGGGTGCCCCGCCGCCCTCGCCAGCGCCACCACGGCCAGATCCTCGGGGAGCACATGCATCTTCTGGCCGAAGCCGCCACCCGTGTCCGGCACGATCACGCGCACCCGCCCCTCCGTGAGACCGAAGGCC
>JACOVB010000481.1 GCA_016177555.1 Candidatus Rokuibacteriota bacterium | reverse complement strand
GCGATGCCGATGGACTGGGCGCGCGCCTTGGTGTAGCTCACCATCACGGTCCCCACGAGACCCGCCATGGTGAAGGCACTTCCGGGCCCGTCCCCCGCGCGCTGGCAGAGAACCAGGATGCCCAGCAGCACCACGAGGTCGGAGTAACGGTCCACGACGGAGTCGAGAAAGGCCCCGAAGAAGGACTCCTGGCCCGCCATCCGGGCCAGCGAGCCGTCGAAGAAGTCGAAGAGCCCGGACAGCGCCAGGAGCACCGCGGCGAGCCGGAGCTGTCCCTCGGCGAAGGCCCAGGCCGCGAGACAGGACACGCCGAGCCCGACGATGGTGAGGTGATTGGGTCTCAGGCGCGCCCGCAGGAGCAGGCGCGCCACGGGATCGCCGATACCCTGGAAGCGGCTCTTGTAGTGGCTCAGCATCTCGCCGCCGCGCTACAGGGGCTTGAGCAGCGCATCCTCGAGGGCCTCCCGGAGCCGGTCCATGGCGGCCGGCTCCTCGAGGCGGCGCCCCTGCCGGTCGGCGACGTAGAAGGTGTCGTAGGCCTGGTCGATCTCCGTGGCGATGCGTGCGCTGCCGATATCGAGCCCGAGCGTGGCGAAGGTGCGGGTGATGAGGTAGAGGAGCCCCACCCGGTCGGGGCACTTGACCTCCACCACGGTGTGCGTGTCCGAGAGGTGGTTGTCCACCGAGATCTTGGGCGGTCCGGGCACGGGTTCCTCGGCCCGGCGCGCGGCGCGGCGCGCCGCCAGGAGATCCTCCACGGCCTGCTCGCCCCGTAGCACGCGGTGCAGGGAATCCAGGGTGCGGCGCCACCGGGCATCGTCCGTCACCGTGCCGCCGAACGGGTCGTTGACCTGGAAGGTGTCCAGCGCGATCCCGTCGGCCCGGGTGTGGATCTGCGCGGAGAGGATGTTGACCCCCTCGGAGGCCAGCGTGCCTGCGATGAGCGAGAAGAGCCCGGGTACGTCCCGCGTGGCGAGGACCAGCTCGGAGGAGCCGAGATCCGGATGGTGGAACAGCTCCATCGCCGCCCCGTCCTCCTCGAGCCGCTCCACGAGCCGCAGATGCGCGGCGATGCGCTGCGGCGGCGTGGTGATGACGTAGCGCTCCGACATCATGGCCAGGTGGGCCAGCACCGCGCGCCGCGTGCCCTCGCGCCCCAGCTCGTCCCAGACCCGGCCGGCCACGCGGTCCCGGTTCACGCGCTCGGAGCGGCCGCCGGTGAGCCGGGCCATGGTGCGCGCGCACAGCTCCCACAGGATCCGCGCCTGCCAGCCCGTCATGATGCCCGGGCCCACCGCCCGCATGTCGGCGACCGTGAGGAGGTAGAGCATGCGGAGGCGCTCGGGCGTCTCCGCCGCCTCCGCCAGCGAGGCGATGGTCTTCGGGTCGTCGATGTCGCGCCGCTGGGCGACGTGCGACATGGTCAGGTGGTGCGCCACGAGGAAAGTCACCGCCTGGGCGTCCTCGGGCGGCAGCCCGATGCGCGCCGTCAGCTCCTCGACGAGGGGGATCCCCTTGGCCACGTGCCCGTGGCCCTTCCCCTTGCCGATGTCGTGCAGCAGCATGCCGAGCATCAGGAGATCCGGGCGCGCGACGTCGTTGAGCACCTCCGCCGCGCCCTCGGCCTCGGCGGAGTGCCCCGGTGCGAGGGCCTCCAGGTTCTCCACGGCCAGCAGCGAATGCTGATCGGCGGTGAACCGGTGATAGACGTCGTACTGCACGAGGCAGGTCAGCGCGGCCCACTCGGGCAGGTAGCGTCCCAGGAGCCCCAGCTCGTGCATCCCCCGCAGGGTCTGCGCGACCCGCCCCCAGTCCCGGCAGATGGCGAGGAAGAGGTCCCGCACCTCGGGGGAGGCCTTCCACCGCTCGTCCACGAGGTCCAGCGAGTCCTCCACGGCGCGCTCGAGGTCGATCCCCAGCTCGGCGCCGAGCCGGTGCGAGTGCCAGAACACCTTCATGAGCCGGAGTGGATCCTCGCGGAACGCGCGGCCGTCGGGCTCCACCAGGCGGAGCTGCCCGTCGAGCACGAAGAGCCCGTCGGCCAGCGCCTCCTGCCGCAGCCGGCGTCCCACGGGGCGGGGGCGCGAGAGTGTCTCGCGGCAGCGGGCGATGAGCCGCCGGGAGACGCGGTGGATCACCCGCGCGTGCAGGTAGTAGTCGCGCATGAACTTCTCCACGCCCAGCGACACCTCGTCGCTCGCATAGCCGAAGTTCTTGGCAATCTGCGGCTGCACGTCGCGCGACAGCACGTCGTTCTTGTGGCCGGAGAGGAAGTGCAGCTCGTTGCGCACGCGCCAGAGGAAGGTGAGCGCCGCGTCGGCCGTACGCTGCTCGCGGTCGGTGATGAGCCGCTTCTCCGCCAGCTCCCGCAGCGTGCGCGTGCCGAACTTCGTGGAGGCCAGCCACATGGCCGTGTGGATGTCGCGCAGCCCCCCGGCGGACTCCTTCACGTTGGGCTCACCCATGTACGGCGAGCCGCCGAACTTCCGGTAGCGCTGGTCGCGCTCGGCGAGTGTCGTCTCCAGGAACTGGCCGAAGTCCTTCCGGTAGACGTTCTCGGCGAGCACCTTGCGGAAGCGGCCGAAGAGCCGCCGGTCACCGACGAGGTAGCGGGCCTGCTGCATGGAGGTGCGGCTCGTGAAGTCGGTGCGGGCCATGGCCACGCAGTCGGGGAGGCTCCGCAGCGAGTGGCCCACCTGCAGCCCGAGGTCCCAGAGCGTGTAGAGCAGGCCCTGCGTGGCGCGCTGGACCATGGGCCCCAGGTCGCCGTCGTAGATCACCATGAGGTCGAGGTCCGAGAGCGGGTGCAGCTCGCCGCGGCCATAGCCGCCCAGCGCCACGAGCACCATGGGCGCCGGCGGCGCGCCCTCCTGCTTGGCGTCCTGCACGGCCAGGCCGTAGAGCGTGGCGAGGAAGCCGTCCATGAACGCGGCGTAGGCCTGGACGGACTGCTGGCCGGAAGCGCCGCCGAGATGCGCTGCCCGGAGGAAGTCGACGTTGGAGGCGAGGTGCTGCCTGAGGAGCTCCAGGCGCAGCCGCCGACGGCGCTCGGTCCGCTCGGCCGGCGCGCCCTCGAGGCCCTTCTCGGCCTGGGCCTCCACCCGCCGCACCTGGCGAAAGAGCTCCCCCGTCATGGCGAAACGGTACATGCGGGGCTGAAGGCTGTCAAATCTGGCGCAGACTTGCCCCTCCGGCTACAATGGCTCTCCATGCGACGCATCTGGCGCGCGGCGCTCGATCAGGTGACGCCCTACGAGGCGGGCCCCTCGCTCGAGGAGATCGAGCGGACCCTGGCCATGGAAGGCGTCGTGCGCCTCTCGGCCAACGAGAGCCCGCTGGGCCCCTCGCCCACCGTGATCGAGGCGCTGCGCCGGGAAGCCCGGCGCGCCCACCTCTATCCGGACGGCGGCGCCACGGCGCTGCGGGTGGCGCTCGCGCGCGCGCTGGGCGTCGAGCCCGAGTGGCTGATCATCGGCAACGGGGCCGACGAGGTGGTGACGTTCATCGGGCGCGCGGCGCTGGATCCCGGCGACGAGGTGCTGATCCCCGACCCGTCCTTCGAGCCCTACGCCACCGAGGCCGCGCTCGGCGGCGCCACCGTCGTGCGGAGCCCGCTGGCCGGCTACCACACCGACCTCGACGACATGCGCCGCCGGATCACCCCGCGCACGAAGCTCGTCTTCGTCTGCACGCCGCACAACCCGGCCTCCACCATCGTCCGCGGGAGCATGCTCCTGCGCTTCATCGAGGGGCTCGGCGACGACCCGCCCGTCGTCGTGGTGGACGAGGCCTACCGGGATTTCTGCGACGACCCGGACACGCCCGACGGCGTGGTGCTCCTGCGCCGCTTCCCGAGGGTGATCGTCATGCGGACCTTCTCGAAGATCGCGGGGCTGGCCGGACTGCGCGTGGGGTACGCCATCGCGCGGCCGGAGGTCATCGACCGCCTGAACCGGGTGCGCGCCCCCTACAATGTCAACCGGTTCGCCCAGGTGGCGGCGCGGGCGGCCCTCGAGGACTCCACCCATCTCAAGCGGACGCGCGGACTCGTCCTCGCCGAGCGCCCGCGGCTCCTGGCCGCGCTTGAGGCGCGGGGCGCCGGGGTGGCGCCGTCGCAGGCCAACTTCCTGCTGGTTCGCGCCGGCGAGCAGGCAGGGCCCCTCCGGCAAGCGCTCATGAAGGCGGGCCTCCTGGTGAGAGACGG
>JACOVB010000480.1 GCA_016177555.1 Candidatus Rokuibacteriota bacterium | reverse complement strand
CGCCAGCACTCCGCCGCCGCCAGCGCAGAGGCGCCGATGCTCGCCAGCGCGGCCGTCCCGACCTTGAAGCGGCCGGGAAGGATGGGGTCGTGGCCCGTCAGCGAGAGGCGTTCGAGCGCCTCCGGCGCGCAGCCGGCGGCCTGCCAGAGCCCCGCCAGCACGGTGGCCGCATCGCTCATCACGCCCGAGACGCGCTTGGCGCAGGAGAAGGCCCCGCTCAGGTTGATGGCGATGGTCTCCTCCCACTCGGAGGGCGCGATGTCGGGCGCCAGCTTGAAAGCAGGGCTAGCGAGCGGCGATGGCGGTGATCTCGACGAGGTACTTCGGCGCCGCCAGCCGCGCCTCCACCGTGGCCCGCGCCGGCGGATTCGCGCGGTCCAGCCACGCGTCCCACGCGGCGTTCATCTCGTCGTAGCTGCCGATATTGGCGAGCCAGACGGTGGCCGAGAGGAGCTTGGACTTGTCGGTGCCCGCGGCGGCGAGCAGCCCATCGATCTTCTTCAGGATCTGCTCGGTCTGGCCCTTGACCCCCACGGACGGGTCCGGGGCGACCTGGCCCGCCAGGTACACCGTATTGCCGTGGACCACCGCTCCGCTCAGCCGCTGGCCGATCTCCAGGCGCGTGATGCTCATCCCTGTGTCTCCTTTCGGTGCCCGGCACTAGTCGCGGGCGTGGTGGTCCAGAATGAACCCCGCGATGCTGTGGCGGGAGGGCCCGTGGGGCAGCTGATCGCCCGGGAACCAGCGCGCGTCCTCGATCTCGGCGCGATCCACGCTGACCTCTCCCCCCGCGTAGGCCGCCACGAACCCCACCATGAGCTGGCTCGGGAAGGGCCAGTTCTGGCTCCCGACATAGCGGATGTCCTTCACCTCCACGCCGACTTCCTCCTTCACCTCGCGCGCGACCGCCCCCTCGAGGCACTCGCCGTTGTCCACGAATCCCGCCACGAGGGCGTAGCGGCCGGGCGACCACTCCTTCTTCCGCGCGAGGAGGCACCGGTCGCCGTCCCGCACCAGGACGATGACGGCGGGGTGGAGATGCGGGTAATGCTCGTACCGGCAGCGCAGGCAGCGCTTGCCCCATTCGCCCTCGATCCGCGCGGTGGGCTCGCCGCAGCGCGGGCAGTGCCCGCTCGTGGTCTCCCACCAGAGGGCCTGCATCGCCATGCCGCCCAGCGAGAGGAGATCGTCGGGCAGCCGCGAGCCCCGCATCGGCAGGAGCGTCTCGCGGTGGAGGCCCGCCGGCACCGCCACCTCCCGCGGCAAGGAGGCCGCCCAGCACGGCGCGCCCTGCCAGGTTCCGAGCCAGAATGGGCGGCCGAGGGCACCGTCGAGGCCCGGCGGCGGCGCGCCCACCGGAAGCCGGAACCCGTCCCCTTCGGGAATGACGACCAGGCCCTGATCCTGGACGATGAGCCACTGCCCCTCGGGCGCGGGCGGTGACGTCCCGCGCTTGGCCGGCTCGAAGACCGGCCCCAGGCAGTCGCGGTTGAAGGGCAGGTACACCGAGAGCGGAGTGGCGGACACGGGTTTCAGGCCCCCGTCCCCGGAACGAGCCACGGGCTCTCGACGTCCCGCTTTGCCTCGAAGGCCGCGATGGCCGCCTCGTGGCCCAGCGTGAGCCCGATCTCGTCCTGCCCCGTGAGCAGGCACTGCTTCCTGAACGGGTCCACGGCGAACTCGTGGCGCGCGCCGTCCGGGCCCGTCACCGTCTGCGACGGCAAGTCCACGACCATGGTGGCGCCGGGCCGGGCGTGGAGCTGGCGCCTGATCCCCGCCACCGTCTCGGCGGGGAGCACGATCGGGAGCGTGCCGTTCTTCCCGCAGCTGCCGAAGAAGATGTCGCCGAAGCTGGGCGCGATGAAGGCGCGGAACCCGTGGGCGTGGAGTGCCCACACGGCGTGCTCCCGCGAGGAGCCGCAGCCGAAGTTGTCGCCGGCCACGAGGATCCGGGCCGCACGGTACGGCGCCTGGTTGAGGATGAAGTCCGGCTTCTCCGACCCGTTCGCGTCGAAGCGGACGTCGTGGAAGAGATAGCGCTCGTACCCCGGGCCCGTCGGCTTGTGCAGGAAGCGCGCGGGGATGATGCGATCCGTGTCGACGTTCGGCAGGTCGAGGGGGACGGCGACGGCCTCGAGGCGGGTGAACGCGTCCATCTCACGCGCCCCCCGCGAGCGCCCCGAGCGTCCGGACGTCGGTCAGCCGTCCCGTCACCGCGGCGGCGGCGGCCATGGCCGGGCTCATGAGATGGGTGCGCACCCCCTGGCCCTGTCGCCCCTCGAAGTTGCGGTTGGACGTGGAGGCGCAGCGCTCCCCTTTCCGGCCGACGTCGCCGTTCATCCCCACGCACATGGAGCAGCCCGGATCGCGCCACTCGAGGCCGGCGGCGGTGAAGATCCGGTCCAGCCCCTCAGCCTCCGCGGCGCGCTTGATCAGCCCGGAGCCCGGCACGACCATGGCGGGCACCACGGCGCGGCGCCCGTCGACCACCGCGGCGACGGCCCGCAGGTCCTCGATCCGGCTGTTGGTGCAGGAGCCGATGAAGACCCGGTCCACCCTGACCTCGGTGAGCGGCGTGCCGGGGACGAGCCCCATGTACGAGAGCGCCCGCTCCATGCTGGCCCGCCTCACGGGATCGGCCGTCGCGGATGGATCGGGCACGTGCCCGGTGATGGGCAAGGCGTCCTGGGGACTCGTCCCCCATGTCACCGTCGGCACGATCGCGCGCGCGTCCAGCGCCACCTCGCGGTCGAAGGCGGCGCCGGGATCGGAGGGCAGCGTCTTCCAGAAGGCGAGCGCCCGCTCCCACATGTCGCCCCGGGGGGCATGGGGACGCCCCTCGAGGTAGCCGAAGGTGGTCTCGTCCGGCGCGATCATGCCGGCGCGGGCCCCGGCCTCGATGGACATGTTGCACACCGTCATCCGCTCCTCCATGGACATGGCGGAGATCGCGGAGCCCGCATACTCGATGGCGTGCCCGGTGCCGCCCGCCGCGCCGATGCGGGCGATCACCGAGAGGATCACGTCCTTGGCGGTGACCCCGAAGGGACGCGCGCCGTCCACCCGGATCCGCATGACCCCGGGCTTCTTCTGCCAGAGGCACTGGGTCGCCAGGACATGCTCGACCTCCGAGGAGCCGATGCCGAAGGCGAGCGCCCCGAAGGCGCCGTGGGTGGCCGTGTGCGAGTCGCCGCAGACGAGGGTGATCCCGGGCTGGGTCAGCCCCTGCTCGGGGCCGATGACGTGCACGATGCCCTGGCGCGCATCGCCGAGCCCGAAGTGGGAGATCCCGAGCTCGGCGGTGTGACGGGCGAGCCTCTCCCCCATGCCGCGGATCTCCCCGTCCGCCCTGGCCGCATCGCGGGCGGTGGTGGGCACGTAGTGGTCCGCCGTGGCGAAGCAGGACTCCGGCCGCCGGACCCGCCGCCCCGCGCCCCCGAGCCGATCGAAGGCAGCGCCCGAGCCCTCGTGGAGCAGATGCCGGTCCACGTAGAGCAGCACCTGCTCACCTAAGCCTTCGGCCACCACGTGGCGG
>JACOVB010000477.1 GCA_016177555.1 Candidatus Rokuibacteriota bacterium | reverse complement strand
GGCCCAGCAGGTCTGGGCCGAGGGGTTCAAGTTCGGCCCGTACAACAAGATGGTGAAGCTCCCGCCGGCCCTCGCCGCCAAGGTCCCCTACGGGACGGAGCAGATCGGCAAGCTCATGACGGGCGCGGCGCGACGCGAGGCGGGGACGGACGTGACGCTGTCCTGGGAGGCGGCCCACACGCTGCTGGTACCGCGGGGCGGCGGGGCATGAGAGACGGGTTCCGCGCGGGTCTCGTCCTCATCGGCCCCGCCTGCCTCTGGCTCGTTCTCTTCTTCCTGATCCCGCTGCTGCTCGTGATGCGGCTCTCCTTCTTCGGCTTCTCGCCCGTGGGCGGCATGATCCCGGCGCTCCAGCTCGGCAACTACTGGAAGATCTTCACGGACGAGTACTTCGTGAACCTCTTCGTGCGGACCTTCCGGATGAGCCTGCTGGTGACGTTCTTCACCCTGCTGCTCGGCTACCCCGAGGCGTACTACCTCACCCGCATCCGAGGCCGGGCGAAGGCCGTGGTCCTCGTGGCGGTGCTCTCGCCGCTCATCGTGAGCGCCATCACGCGCACCTTCGGCTGGTTCATCCTGCTGTCGCCGACAGGGCTGGTCAACGGCGCCCTCATGGCCCTCCGGGTGACGGACACGCCCGTGAAGCTCATCTACAGCGAGACGGGGATCATCATCGGCCTCACCCACGTGCTGGTGCCCTTCATGGTGCTGTCCATCTACGCTTCGCTCCAGCGCCGGAACGCGGCCCTCGTCCCGGCGGCCCACACGCTGGGCGCTGGCCCCGTGCGGGCCTTCCTCGCGATCACGCTGCCGCTGAGCCTGCCGGGCATCGTGGCGGGGTCCGTGGTGGTCTTCACCCTCAGCAT
This sequence comes from Candidatus Rokuibacteriota bacterium, assembly GCA_016177555.1. Next base: position 3,003 of record JACOVB010000477.1, on the reverse strand, counting down.
GAGCGCCTTCGTGACGCCGGCCATCCTCGGCGGCACGCGCGTGCGCGTGGTGGCCTATCTCATCTACGAGGAGTTCCTCCTCTCGCTCAACTGGCCCTTCGGCGCCGCCCTGGCGCTCCTCCTCGTCGCCATCACCATGCTCGTGGTGGTGGGCTACAACCGCCGGCTCGAGCGCGGGCGGTGGAGCGAGGTGTTCCGGTGAGGGGGCTCTCGCGGCCTGCGCTCGCGCTCTTCAACGTGCTCTTCCTCTGCTTCCTCATCGCGCCCGTGGTGGTGGTCGTGCTGGTGGCCTTCACTCCGGAGGGGTGGCTCCAGATCCCCACGACGCGGTTCTCGGTCCGGTGGTTCCGGGCCATCCTCGACCATCCGGAGTTCATCTCGGCCTTCCGCAACAGCGCGCTGATCGCGGTGGCGGCCTCGGCGTTGTCCACGACGCTCGGCACGCTCGCCGCCCTCGGCATCGTGCGCCACCGCTTTCCAGGCCGGGATCTCGTGCAGAGCTTCCTGCTCTCGCCCCTCATGGTGCCGACCGTGGTGAGCGGCGTGGCCCTGCTGTACTTCTTCTCCCGCGTGGGCCTCGCCTCCACCCTCACCGGAGTCGTGGTGGCCCACGTGATCGTCACCGGGCCCTATGTCATCCGCACCGTGAGCGCGAGCCTGGCGGGCTTCGACCGGAGCCTCGAGCACGCGGCCATGACGCTCGGCGCCAACCGGCTGCAGACGTTCGGGCGGGTGACGCTGCCCCTCATCCTGCCCGGGGTGTCGGCGGGCGCCGTCTTCGCCTTCATCGTCTCCTTCGACGAGCTGACGGTGACGCTCTTCGTGACCGGGCCCAAGCTCGTGACCCTGCCCATCCGGATCTACAACCACATCACCTATATCACCGACCCGCTGGTCGCGGCCATCTCGGCCACGCTGGTCTTCCTGACCATCGGCGTCGTGCTGGTGCTGGAGCGGCTGGTGGGGCTGGACCGGCTCCTGGGGACACAGTGAGCGCGACCCTGGACGCGGTCGTCGTGGGCGGGGGCGTGCTCGGCGCCACGGTGGCCTATCACCTCGCCAGGCGAGGCGCACGGGTGGCCGTCCTGGATCGGGGGCCCGGCGGCTTCAACGCCACCGCGGGCAACCACGGGCGTGTCTGGGCGCAGGACAAGGCGCCCTCGCCGTATCTCGGGCTCACGCTCCGAAGCATCGCGCGCTACCCGGACTTCGCGCGCGAGCTCCGAGACCTGACGAGCGTGGACATCGAGGACGAGTGGAGTAGGACGCGGGCATGACGAGCGCCTGGGATGCGATCGTGGTCGGCGCCGGGGTCATCGGCTCGGCGGTCGCCTACTTCCTCCAGGAGGAGGGTCTGAGCGTCTGCCTGATCGACCGCGGGGCAGTGGCGGCAGGGACCACCTCGGCGAGCGCCGGTCACACCTCCGTGCAGGGCCGGGTGCCGGGGCCGGCGCTGGACCTGGCGCTCGCGAACGTCCGCTTGCTCGGCGAGCTCAAGCGCGCGCTGCCCGACGACTTCGAGTACGTGCAGTCGGGCGGGCTCATCCTTGCCGAGGACGAGACGGAGTACCGCCTCCTCCGCCAGTTCGCGGCGAAGCAGGCCGCTCATGCGCCGGTGGAGTTCTGGGAGGCCGAGGAGTTGCGCCGGGCCGAGCCGCACCTGAACCCGGCGCGCATCCTCGGCGCGACCTACTGCGCGCTCGACGGCTACGCGAACCCGATGCGCCTGGCGATCGCGCTGGCGCATGCCGCGCGGGTCCGCGGCGCCCAGGTGCTCACCCACACCGAGGTGATCGGCGTCCTGACCAATGGCGGCCGCGCGGCGGGAGTGAGGACAAGGACCGGCACTCACCGGGCCCCCGTGGTGGTCAACGCGGCCGGCATCTGGTCGGCGGAGCTGGGCCGCCTCGCCGGCGTCACGGTGCCGGTGGTCCCCCGGAAGGGCGAGCTCGTGGTCTCGGAGCCCCTGCCGCGCCTCTTGCGCTGCGTGATCTCGCATGCCGGGCACATCCCCTTCGCTGATCACGGCCTCGAGGCCCCGCTCGAGGTCGAGGGGGAGCTGCAGAAGAAGCGCTACCTGAAGCAGACCGGGGCGGGCGGCTTCCAGGGGCGGTTCTACGTCGGCAGCACGAGCGAGTTCCGCGGCTTCGACCGCTCGAGCACCTGGGAGGGCGTGAGCCAGCTCTGCCACTACGCGATCGACACGGTGCCCGCGCTGGCGCGCGCGCGTCTGGTGCGGGGGTGGGCGGGGCTGCGCCCGCGCAGCCGCGACGGCAAGTTCATCATCGGCGAGGCGCCGGGGTGTCCCGGATTCTGGCTCGCAACCGGCCATGACTCCATCGGCATCCTCTACTCGACCATGACGGGTCGGCTCCTGTCCCGGTGGATCCGGACCGGCGAGCGCCCGGCCCTGCTGGCAACGTTCGATCCCGCGCGGCCCTCCCTGGCCGCCGCGGCCCCGTGAGACACGACAAGGAGACGGACATCCATGACCCAGCCTGACCTGCGCATGAGCCCGCCCGCCGAGCGGGGGCGGGCGCTGACGATCCTCGTGGACGGGCAGCCGCTCGGCTGCCACGAGGGTGAGAGCATCGCCGCGGCGCTGCTGGCCGCGGGGCGGCGCTCGACCCGCGTCACGGCGCGCACCGGCGAGCCGCGCGGCTACTTCTGCGGCATGGGCGTCTGCCACGACTGCCTCGTGACGGTGGACGGCCTGCCCAACGTGCGCGCCTGCATGACCCCGGTGCGAGACGGCCTGCGCGTGGAGATCCAGCGCGGGCTCGGCGAATGGGGGGGGCAGTCATGAGATCGGCCGAGTGCGTGGTGGTGGGCGGCGGGCCCGCCGGGCTGGCCGCGGCGCGGACGGCCGCGCGGCATGGCGTCCGGGTGCTGCTGGTGGACGAGAACGCGGAGCTGGGCGGGCAGTACTACCGCCAGTTGCCCGCGGCCTTCTCCGGAGGGGCCGGAACGCATCCCGTCAAGGAGCAGGCCGAGGGGCGCCGG
>JACOVB010000515.1 GCA_016177555.1 Candidatus Rokuibacteriota bacterium | reverse complement strand
GCTCATACGCCAAGTTCGCTCCAGTGCTGGTGATCCTTCGCCCTGCCCGCCGGACGGAGGCGGGCAGGGCTCAGGATGACAACGCCAAGGGCGGTAACCTCGTACAAAAGACTTTTCTGGATTCTCTCGCCCCCCCCTTGACAGAATCCGGCCGGGGCGTATACTTCCTTCATCACCCTTGATGGTCACCTTGGTTGATGAAAGAGCTGCGCCGGAAGGGGGAGTGGCGCACTGACGGCGAGTGATGAGGACCGCCCGAGCGCGGTCTTCTTTTGCGGCCGGACACTCACATGTGAGCGATCCCGACAGGATGAGGGAGGGCATCTGACATGGGACTCATCGCACACCGAACCGCCGCCGGTCCTCGACCGACCGACCGACCGACCGACCGACCGACCGACCGAGTAGACACATCACCCCTCCTGACCGGTTGTCGCGAGTCGGAGCGTCATCTCGCTCCTCCGCCTGATTACAGATTCGCGGAGGGAGCGGAGTTTCTTATCGTGTTGACGCAGGCGGGCGAAGCGGATTCGCCGGGGGTCGGCGCGGTAGGGGCGGGGACCGACCGGTCCCTGGATGAATCCTCTCCGTCGATCGCGCGAGCTGCTTCCGTGGCGGCGGCGCCCTCCCCTGCAACAACGAGGTTGGGACCCGCCCGCCCCCCGGAGTGCGGCGCCCCTTTGGAGTGCGGGAACTTGTTCCCGCTTTCCGCGTCGTCGGCCCATCCACCCGCTCCGTCGCCGCAAAGCGGCGTCCGCAGCCCCGCCCACCTCCGGCCTCTGTTGCTGTTTCCGTTTCTGTTTCCTCTGTTGTTGTTGTTTCTGTTTTCGTTCGGCGCGCGCGAGGCCCTATCCGCCGAACCCGCCCCCGCGGACATCGCCACAGCCCCCTCGGCCTCGCCCTCGATCGTCTCCCCCGCGAATGCCGACGGCCGGTTCGACACGACCCTGCTCCAGGCCCACTTCTCCCTCAAGCCCACCGGCGGGGTTCAGCTCCCTCCGCCGGCCAAGGCCCCTCCGCAGGCGGCGTCCTATAAGTTGCGCGTCCGCTTCGAGGTAATGGACGCCTCGGGCGTCGTCGTCCGGGCGATCCTCGAAACGGTCGTCGTCCCGTCCCTCCCCGCCGGATCGCCCGCCGGCGCGCGGGTGGAACTCGATGTCGCCGTCCCGTTCGACGGCCGCAGTACCGCCGGGACCCTTCTCGCCGACGGCCCGTACGCCGTCGCCATCACCTCCGACTTCCATCGCGTCACCGCGCAGAACGCGAACCTGCTCGGAAGCTCCGTTCCGCTCTCGACCTCGTTCCAGATCGACAACACCCCGCCCGGCCTCTCGGACTTCGCCCCGCCCGACGGCGCCCTCGTGCGCGACCCGCGACCCGCCATCTCGGCCTCCTACAGCGATCTCCTCTCAGGGATTGACGCCGCCAGCGGCCGTCTCGCCCTGAACGGCGCCGACGTCACCGCTGCGTCCGCCTTCGGCCCGGCCGGAGTGTCCTTCACCCCCGCCGCGCGGCTCCCCCAAGGGTCGATGAGCGTTGAACTCTCGATCGCCGACGCCGCGGGCAATGTCTCGACCGCGACCTGGTCCTTCGTCGTCCGAACGGTCGATCCCGACCGGACCACCGTGGTTGCCTCTCCGGCGGTCCTCCCCGCGGACGGCGTCGCCGCCAGCACGATCGTCGTGACGCCGCGTGACTTCGAGGGTCTTCCGATCGGCCCGGGACTGGAAGTGTCGCTCGCCCTCACCTCGCTCAACCCCGTGTCCCCGAGTAGCGGCCCGTCGTTTGGGCCGCGAATCGAGGGGCCGGTCCAGGACCTCGGCGACGGCGCCTACACCGCCACCCTCTCCGCCTCGCCCGTCGGCGGGGTGGTCCAGATTCGGGCCACGGTGGACGGCGTCTCCATCAACCAGACCGCTTCGGTGACCTACACTCCATCGCTCGCCCGCGCCCTCGCGGCCGGGCAACCGTACGACGCCCCCTCGCTCCGCCTCGCCGCCGGCGCCCCGGTGACGCTCCTCGGGAGCGGCCTCGATCCCGATCCGTCGCGCAACGTCGCCCGTTTCACCGTGGGGGAGGTCGTCGTGGACGGCGCCGCGGAAGCGGCCTTGGAGTGCGCCGCGGAAGCGGCGCCGGGCGCAGCTTGCGTCGCCTGCTCCATCGTGATACGCGTCCCCGCCTCGCTCCCCGCCGGTGCCGGCACCGTCACGCTCGTCGTGAACGGCGCGGCCTCCCCGGAGGCGCGGCCGATCGTCCACGTCGGGCCCGTCACCCTGGCGAAGACACAGGGCGACGATCAGCGCGGGCCGATCGGAACTTCCGCCCCGCTTTCGCTTCAGATTCGGGTCACCAATCCCGCCGGAGCAGCGATGCCCGGCGAGTTCGTGCGCGGCGTATCCGTCCGGGGCGGCGGGTTCGCGGAGTCCTCCTCGCCCGTGGCGACGATTGAAACGCGCACCGATGGAGGGGGCTTCGTCACCGGGCCGAGTCCGATCCTGCGCGCCGGCGAGAACGTCATCACCGTCTCCTGCCTCGGCCTGGAAACGACCTTCCGCCTCATCGGGGGCTCCCGCCGGATCGTGGATGAGGTGCGGTTCCCGGCGGACGACCCCGCGATCGGCATGGCGGGGCCAGTCGCCTGCGCCTGTTCCGTCAACGGGCGGCTCTACATCCTGCGGAAGTGGCCTCCCGGAGTCATCGCCGTCGATACGGCCACAAACTCCAGCGCCGGAGAGGGAATGTTGTCCGTGAACGTCCCCCCCGTCTCGATCGCGGCGCGGCCCGATGGGTCGTCGCTCGTGGTCGGGATCCCCGAGAGCGCCATCCCTTCTCCTGACGGCAAGACGAAGGTCAGCGTCCCGGCGAAGATCGTCTTTGTGGATCCGGGGACCCTTGCGCCCACAGGTTCGCTTGATCTCCCGCTGAAGTCCTCGATCGATCTCCTCGCCGTGAGCCCGGTCGGGCCCACGCTCCTGGCATGGAGCCCGAACGGGTCCACCCTGGCCGTGGTCGACGTCGCCGCGCGGACGGTGCGAGCCGTCCTGTCCACGCCGGAGGGGGCGAGCGCATTCGCCTTCCTGGCGCTCTCGCCGGACGGGTCCACGGCCTGGGTGGGCGGGAGCGTCCCGTTCCCGGTCGGGGCGCGGAAGGTGTGGTCACTCGACGTCGCCACGCTCGCGCTGGACTCGGGAGCGCCCGCAAACTTCCTCTCCGGCCTGGGTGTAGTCTCGCCGGATGGCGCACGTCTCTACGCGTCGCGCCAGGACATGGCGTCGGTCGATGTCCTCTCCCTCCCCTCGCGCGATATCCTGGAGAAGATCTCGTTTGCTGGACGGAACATTTCGTCGGTCCTTCTCTCGGGGACCCACGACGGCAAACGCCTCTTTGTCCCGGCCGAGAGCGACGGCCTGGTGGAGGTGCTCGATAGCGATCCGGCGAGCGCGACCTGCCACACCGTCCTCGGGCACGTCGAAATCGGGACACCCACCCGTCAGGTGGCGGTGACGGCGGACGACCTCTTCGGCTACGCGCTCTCCGCTTCGGGCGCTTCGCTCTCGCAGTTCGCCGTGGGGGTGGACCCGTCGGGCGGCGCCCCGCCGTTTACGGTGCATTCGAGGGTCTCGCTCGGGGCCGTGCCGCAGCGGGTGGCCTTCGCGGAGGAAGCGGGGCGGATCTGGGTGACGCTCGAACCGGCGAAGAACTCGGACGGGAGCGTCACGCAGTCGGTGATGATCGTGGATGCGGAGACCGGCGCGGTGCTGCGGACGATCGTGCCGAATCCGGCGCCGGACGCGGCGGTGACGGGGATCCTCGCGATCCCGACGAG
>JACOVB010000514.1 GCA_016177555.1 Candidatus Rokuibacteriota bacterium | reverse complement strand
TCCTCACCCCCCGTGGGCTCCCGGGGGATCCCGTGCCGCCCGACCTCGCTCAGCCGCCTCCCGAGTGCGTCACCGATCCCGTCGCGGCCACCGGCGCCTGACCGCCGGCGCAGCTCGGACCGCAGCCCGTCACCTGGCCTTGACACGCCGCGCGCGGTCGCGCTATGTCCTGGTGCGCGGGTGGGGGTGTCTCAATCTGCCGCTGTGGGGTGTAGCTTGGGGCGGGCAGGCGTCCTTCGGGTCGCGGGAGCCTGGCCCAGGTTGCGTTCGGGCCGGCGGGGCGGTAGGCCGGGCGCCGGCCCGGCGCCGAGAAGGGCTTTGTGTCGCCTATCCTCGCCTATCCTCCCGCGGCCGCTGGCGTTCGATCCGCCCATGGTGGTCGCTGCGTAGCACACCATGACGTCGTTCGGGCTGGTCCCGTTTCGCAGGGTCCGGAACCGGCTCGACGAATGCGCGCCGGGCCACGAAGTGGTCCTCAAGAAGCACCGACACTGGGTCCGCTTCGGCGGCAGGACGTACCGCGGCCTACCGAAGGGCGGCCATGCCGGCGGGTTCGCCCGCTCCGGCACCTACGCGGTCGCGGGCGTGCAGTAGTCGCCCGTCGCGGCGGGGAAAGGGGGCTCCATGAGAACCAGCCGAAGATGGCTCCTGTTGCCGGTCCTGGCGTTCGCGGGGGTGGCGGCGCTCGCAGCGCAGCCGGTCCAGCTCGACGAGGCCACCGTCCGGGCCGAGGTCGAAAAGATCCGCCAACCCGGGATGATGAACGTGCCGCGCGTGGATGGCGAGTTCCTGCACGACCTCGTCGTCGCGCGCGCCTACCGGCGCGGCCTCGAGATCGGCACCTCGAACGGCTACTCGGCCGCCTGGATCGCGCTGGGCCTGCGCAAGACGGGCGGCCGGCTGATCACGCTCGAGATCGACGCACACCGTGCGAACCTGGCGGCGGAGAACTTCACGCGCCTGGGGCTGGACCCGTACGTCGAGCTACGCCGTGGCGACGCGTTGACACTGATCCCGACGATCGCGGGCCCGTTCGATCTCGTCTTCATCGACGCCTGGAAGGAGGATTACCCGAAGTATTTCGAGCTGGTCTTCCCCAAAGTGAGATCTGGCGGGGCGATCCTGGCGCACAACGTGCTCTCGCACGCGCGTGAGCTGAAAGTCTTTCTGGAGATGCTCCAGAGGCACCCGCAGCTCGAGACGCACATCGACCGGCGGAGCTCCGCCGGCATCTCCGTCAGCATCAAGAAGTGAGGAAGGCGATCCGTCCGTCGCCGGGGCGCGTATCCGTAGCGTAGTCGGGCCGATCGAACCCACGCGGAATCGGCGGTGCGCCGCCACCCGCGGGCCGCATCGCCGAGTTGCTTGCTCTGGAAGACCACCTTGACCTTGGCGTCCTCGATCGTCGCGTCGTAGACGCCGGCGCCGGGACGGTTCGAGACCCAGCGGTACGCGGCGCGCAGCGGCCCGGTCCCGTCGTCGAGCGCGAAGGCGACGATCGTGTCCTCCATGAGGCCGTACCACCAGCCACTCAGCGACGCGAGAGGCTCGGGGAGCCGTCTCACGTCTCTCACCGCGCGAGGGAATGGCGTGGGGAGACCCAGCTCGCGCACCAGCGTCCACGGATCCTCCACGGCCGGACAGGTGAAGCACCCCGGGTTCGGCGCCGCCGCCGACAGGAACTCGAGGAGACACCGGCCGTAGCGGTACGCGAATCGCCCGCCCGTGCCGCCGCCGTGACCCTGGAGCTCGGTCGTCTCGTCCTGCAGGAGGTACGGGATCGCGCGGCGTGCCAGGGCCTTCTCCGCCGACGGTCCGCGAACCAGGTTGCCGAACAGCGCGTCGTTCCGCGGGAACACGACGGCGATCCGCTCGGCACGCAGGCGCGCGAGGAGGCGGTCGGTGATGCTCGCATCCAGGCTGCCGGAGGCCGAGAGGCTCCTCACGCCCGGCGCCATCGCGACGGCCGCCCACACGTCCTTCGTGGTGTCGGCCGCCTCGAGCGTGATGGAGCCGCCGAACGATTGCCCCGCCAGCACGACCTTGGCGTAGCCCGCCTTGCGCCGGACGCCGATCTCCTCGACAGTGCGCTGGACCGCGCGAGAGAGCGCAGAGCCGGGCGTGCTGGACTTCGCCACGATCGACGCGGAGGCGCTCCTCGACAACGACGCGAAGGTCGCCGAGGAGTTCGACGCCCGCCGGCGTTGACCCGGGCGTTGGCGCTGGGCGTGGTGCTGGCGCTCCTGCCGGGGGCCGCCGCCGCCGACGGTGTCCTGCTCGTCCAGGCCGGCGCCTTCTGGATGGGCAGCGACAGCGATGACCCGAACGAGGCGCCGCTCCACCGCGTGTACGTCCGGGACTTCTGGATCGACCGTCACAAGGTGACCAACGCCGAATTCGCCCAGTTCCTGAACGCCCGGGGCGCCAGGAGCCCCGAAGGCGAGGACTACTTCGACTGGGACGATGCGGACGTGCGGATCCACGGGCCGGGACGCGGACCCGCGGGCCCCTACGTGGCCGATCCGGGCTTCGCGAATCACCCGGCGGTGGAAGTGAGCTGGTTCGGCGCGCGGGACTACTGCCTCTGGAAGGGCCGCCGCCTGCCGACGGAAGCGGAGTGGGAGAAAGCGGCGCGCGGCCCGGACAAGCGCCGCTACCCGTGGGGCGACGCGGCGCCGACGCCCGCACGCGCGATCTATGGCCGCGGGTACAACGCGACGGCGCCCGTCGGCGCGACAACGCCCGCAGGCGAGAGCCAGGACCGCGTCCAGGACATGCTGGGCAACGTGAGAGAGTGGACGGCGAGCGAGTACCGCCCGTACCCCTACGTAGCGGACGACGGGCGGGAGGCCGCCGGGCGCTTCGCCCGCCGCGTCGTGCGCGGAGCGAGCCATGACGATCCGCTCGAAACACTGCGCGTGACGTTCCGCCGTCACTATGAGCATCGCGGTGTCGCCCGTGGTCACCACTTCATCGGGTTCCGCTGTGCCACGTCGGAGGGTTTGGGGGAGGTGGCCAAATGAAGGACCTGATCATGGTCTACCCGCTGACGCTCACCCAGTTCTTCGAGCGGGCGCGCAAGATATTCCACCGGAAGACCATGGCCACGCGCGTGCCAGGGCTCGGGCTCCAGCGCTACACCTACGGCGACTACGCGGACCGCGTCTGCCGGCTCTCGGCGGCGCTCGCGGGCCTCGGCCTCGAGAAGGGCGACCGGGTCGGGACGTTCGCGTGGAACGCGCACCGGCACATGGAGATCTACTTCGCCGCGCCCTTGATGGGCATCCTGCACACGGTCAACATCCGACTCTCGGCCCAGGACCTGACCTACATCATCAACCATGCCGAGGACCAGGTCCTGATCGTGGACGCGAGCCTCTGGCACCTCCTCGAGCCCATCCGCAAGGACCTCAAGAGCGTCAAGCACGTGATCGTCATGAAGGACTCGCCGACCGGCGAGATCCCGGCGGGCGCGCTCGACTACGAGGCGCTGGTGGCCGACGCCAAACCCGTCGAGGCCTGGCCGAAGCTGGACAAGACCGACGCCGCGGGCATGTGCTACACCTCGGGCACCACGGGGCATCCCAAGGGGGTGGTCTACACCCACCGCGGGGTGTACCTCCTCTGCTTCGCCTCGTCCACGGTGGACGTGCTCGGCATCTGCGAGCGCGACGTGATCCTGCACATCGTGCCGATGTTCCACGCCAACGCCTGGTGCGTGCCCTTCGCTGGCGTGATGAACGGCTCCACACAGATCTTCGGCGGCCCGAACCCCCAGCCGCGCGACATCATCGAGATCGTCCACGACGCCGTGCCCAAGACCTCCGTCGGCAAGTTCGACAAGAAGGTCCTGCGCGAGCGCTTCAAGGGCTGGAAGCCGAAAGCGTGAGCGATCGGCGCCACGGCGCGCGGGCGGTCGCCACCCTCGTCGCGCTCGCCATCATGATGGCGCCCGCGCCGGTTCGCGCGTCATGCAGGACATCCGGCGTGCCACCTGATGCGCCCATGGCCCTTGTGCTCTCCGGCGGCGGCGCCAAGGGCGCCTACGAAGCTGGCGTTGCCGCCGCCTTGATGGTGTCGCCCGTCAGCACACGGACGTTCTCCATCGCCACGCCCACCGCGCTCGCCACCACCTGCGCGATCATGGTGTCCGTCTCCTGCCCCTGCTCCGTCACGCCGGTCATGCAGGTGAGCTTGCCCGAGGGCTCGAGCTTGACCGTGCAGCCGTCCTGCGAAGAGATGCGGGCGCCCCCGGCGCCGCCAAGGGCGGGCGGCGCCCCACCAAGAACAGCCCGGAAGGGGGATAGCCCCATATGGCTCGCCTCCTCCGCGTCGATCCTGGAGCCTCTCCGGCCCGGGCCGCACCACTCCAGGCCTTCGAACACCGCCGTCAACGAGACACGACCTTGCACGGAGTGCTCCGAATGCCGTACACGGAGAACAACCGCTGGCCCTCCGGGTGGTGGAATCGTTTTGAGACCGCCTGGGGGAAAGCTTTCGGGACATGACAAG
>JACOVB010000032.1 GCA_016177555.1 Candidatus Rokuibacteriota bacterium | reverse complement strand
CACGGCCACCGGCTCGCCCACGTAGCGCAACCGCCCCTCGGCGAGCACCGTGTGGCCCTGCAGGCTCATGAAGTCGAACATCTCCGGCGGGATCGGCGTGTGGATCACACCGATCTCCGGGTTGACGTCGGCGCCGGTCAGCACGGCCACGACGCCCGGGAGGGCGCGGGCGGCTCGGGTGTCGATGCTCGTGAGCACGGCGTGCGCGTGGGGACTCCGGACGAAGGCGAGGGTCAGCGCGCCCTCGAGGCGCACGTCGTTGACAAAGGGATCGCGGCCGGTGATGAGCTTCGGGTCCTCGAGCCGCTTGAGCGGACGGCCGACGTGCTGGACGGGCATGAGGTTCCTCTCCTCCGGGGCGGAAGTGGCCGCAGGCCGGAACCGGGGTCCCCGGGGCCTGCGGGGCGCTGACGGCGGGGCATGGTATCACGGCGGGCGGCGGCCGTGGGCTGCCGGTCCGCCGGCCGGCGCGCCGCTACTCCACCGGCCCCGCGCGGGTAAGGGTCGCGCGCAGCGTGCGCCGCCCGTCGGCCGAGGTCCAGACGAGCTCGGCGGCCGCGCCGTCGGCGGCGGGCCTGACGGCGATGGTGGCCGCGGTGGCCGACCCCAGACGGGCGCGGAGCTCTCCCTCCTCGACCCGCCCGGCATAGATCCTGCCGCTCACTCCCGGTGTGGCCGCGCGGTACAGGATCCGGGGGCTCGCGCCACCGGGCTCGAGGAGACCGAGGATGATCACCGACTCGCCCATGAGGCCGTACCAGAGGCCGGCGAGCGCGGCGACGTCGGGGGGCAGCAGGCCGCCATCACGCAGAAGCCGCGCCCCCGCGGGCCACGGCCGCAGCAGCAGCTCGCGCGCGGCGGCCCACTCCTGGCCTTCGGGGCAGGAGAAGCGGCCCGCTGGCAGGGAGTCGGCGGAGAGGAACTCGGCCAGGCAGATGCCGTAGCGCAGGGCGAACCGGCCCCCTGTCGCGCCGCCATGCCCGGCGATGCCGGACGCCGTCTCGTCGATCATGAGATACGGGTTCGTTCGCCTGCCGAGGGCCCTGAGCGCGCCGGGGCCGCGGGTCAGGTGACCGAAGGTCGCGTCCCCCGGCGGGAAGACGGCCGCCACCCGCTCCGCCCGGGTCGCCTGGAGCAGCCGATCGGTGATGCTCGGGTCGATCCGGTCCACGCTACCGCCCGTCGTGGTGATGCCGGGGGCCATGGCGACGACCGCGAACAGCTCGCGCTGCGCCGCGGCGGTCTCGAGGGTGATGTAGCCGCCGAAGGACTGGCCGGCGAGGGCGATGCGGCGGTAGCCGCGCGCCCGCTGCGCGCGGATCTCCTCCGCCGTGCGCTCCACCGCGCGGTCGAGCGACCGCGCCCGCCCAGCCTCGTCCCCAGCCTCGCCCAGGTTGTGGCGGTTGATCCTGATCGCGTCCCAGCCGCGGCCGTTCAGGAGGCGCAGCGCGAGCGCCGCGGGGGCCCTGTACACCTCGGCGGTCCCCCAGATGCCGTGGTTCCAGATGACAATGCCCCGGGCCTTCTCGGCGCCGTGCATCTCCAGGTCGCAGAAGGCCCGCTCGACCCAGAAGAACCGGCTGCCGGGCTCCTGGCCGCATCGGAGATCGGGCGTCTCGCCCCGGGCGGGGATCGACCAGGCGAGGACCGCGGCGAGGAGACAGGCAGCGAGGGCGCGCGGCGGCATGGGAGCGGGCTCCGCGCCGAATATAGCACAGGGCGCCCGTGCCGGCGGAGCGGGACGGCCGCGGTCGGCGCCTTGTCACGGGTCGGGGGCGGGGATAGACTCGGCGGGAACCCGACGACCCAGGAGGATCCCATGGCAACTTGCGCGATCACGGATGTGGCCATCGTTCTCAGGCCCGAGGACGACGTCGCCATCGCGAAGAAGGAGATCCCCGCGGGGACGGTGCTCGAGGACGCAGGCGGGCGGATCGAGGTCCGGCAGGACATTCGACCGGGGCACAAGGTGGCGCGGCGCGGGCGACGGACGGGCGAGGAGGTGCGCCGCTACGGGCAGGTCATCGGCTTCGCCACGGCCGACATCGCTCCCGGCGATCACGTCCACACCCAGAACCTCGCCGTGGGTGATCTTCGCCAGCAGTACGAGGTCGGCACCGACGTGCGCGCCGTGGACTACTACCCGCCGGACAAGATGCGCCACTTCGACGGCTACAAGCGGGAGGACGGCCGGGTCGGCACGCGGAACTACGTGGCCATCATCTCGGGCGTCAACTGCTCGGCCAGCGTGAGCGAGTTCGTGAAGGAGCGGTTCCGCGACGTCCAGCGCGACTTTCCGAACATCGACGGGGTTCTCGCGATCACCCACAAGTCCGGTTGCGGCACCAAGCTTCTCGGCGAGGACCACATGGCGCTCCAGCGGGTGCTGGCCGGCTATGCCAAGCACCCCAACGTGGCGGCCTATATCCTGGTGGGGCTCGGCTGCGAGGTGAACCAGGCCGCGGTCATGGTGGACAAGCAGCGCATGGCGGTGCCGGGGCATCCCGAGCGGCGCCCGTTCATCGTCAACATCCAGGAGGCGGGCGGGATCCGGAAGACCGTGGAGACGGCGGCCGCGGCCGTCCGGGAGATCTTGCCCCGGGCCAACGAGGCGCGCAGGACGAGGCAGCCCATCTCGGAGCTGACGCTCGCCACCAACTGCGGCGGCTCCGACGGCAACTCGGGCATCACCGCGAACCCGGCGCTGGGCTGGGCCGTGGACGAGCTGGTGCGTTACGGCGGCACGGGGGTGCTCGCCGAGACGCCCGAGATCTACGGCGCCGAGCACCTCCTGATCCGGCGCGCGGTCAACGAGGGCGTCGCCAAGAAGCTCATCGACCGCTACAAGTGGTGGGAGTGGTACTGCCGCGGCATCGAGGCCATGGACAACAACCCCGCCCCCGGCAACAAGGCGGGCGGCCTCACCACCGTCTTCGAGAAGTCGCTGGGGGGCGTCAGCAAGGGCGGCACCACGCCCATGCAGGACGTCTTCCTCTACGGCGAGCCCATCACGACTCGCGGCTTCGTCTTCATGGACACGCCCGGCCACGATCCCGTCTCCATCACCGGGCTCGTGGCCGGCGGCTGCAACATCATCTGCTTCACCACCGGGCGCGGCTCGGTGTTCGGCTGCAAGCCCGTGCCCTCCATCAAGCTGGCAACGAACTCGCTGATGTACCGCCACATGGAGGAGGACATGGACATCAACTGCGGCGTGATCCTCGAGGGGACGCCGCTGCCCGAGGTGGGCCGGCAGATCTTCGAGGAGATGATCGCCGTGGCTTCCGGGAAACGGACGAAGAGCGAGCTCAGCGGCGTGGGCGAGGAGGAGTTCGCCCCCTGGATCATCGGGCCTGTAATGTAGTGCGAGCTGAGCCGTGCCTCACGGCGAGGCGAGCGAAGATGGAGATCCCCCGAGCGGAGCGAGGCGGCGAGCTGAGCCGTGCCTCACGGCGAGGCGAGCGAAGATGGAGATCCCCCGAGCGGAGCGAGGCGGCGAGCTGAGCCGT
>JACOVB010000031.1 GCA_016177555.1 Candidatus Rokuibacteriota bacterium | reverse complement strand
CTCTGGAAGAACGGCAAGAACCTCTTCTACGAGCGCGGGGGCTACGCCGACATCTCCAAGACCTGCCTCCACTACATCGGCGGCATCCTCAAGCATGCCCCGGCGCTGCTGGCCTTCATCGCGCCCAGCACCAACAGCTACAAGCGGCTGGTGCCCGGCTACGAGGCGCCCATCAATCTCGTCTACAGCCAGCGGAACCGATCGGCGGCCATCCGGATTCCGATGTACAGCAAGTCGGAGGGGGCGAAGCGCATCGAGTTCCGGACGCCGGACCCGACCTGCAACCCGTATCTCTCCTTCGCGGCATGCGTGATGGCCGGCCTCGACGGCATCGCCAACAAGATCGACCCCGGCAAGCCGGTGGACAAGGACCTCTACGAGCTGCCGCCGGCCGAGCAGAAGAAGATCAAGCAGCTCCCGGGCTCGCTCGACGTCGTGCTCGACCTGCTCGAGAAGGACCACGACTTCCTGCTGAAGGGCGACGTGTTCACCCCGGATCTCATCGAGACGTGGGTCGAGTACAAGCGCAAGAACGAGGTGGACCCGGTCCGGCTGCGCCCGCATCCGCACGAGTTCGCTCTCTACTACGACGTCTGAGCGTTCGCAGTCGACGCTGAGCCCTGCTCCCGGCGGCGGTGAGGCGCCGGGAGCGGGCGCCAGCACGGCTCCTGGCACCCCGCTTGCTGTTCATGGCCGCCGTGAATCCCCGCTGGAGAGTTGTCATCGTGGACGATCACGCGCCGTCGCGGAAGACGCTGGCCGAGGCGATCGAGGCCGCCGGCGGGGCTGTGGTCGGGGATTGCGAGCGGGCCGGGGAGGCCGTTGCCCTCGTGACGCGCCACCGTCCCGACGTGGCGGTGCTCGCCGTGGGGCTCTCCGACGGCGATGGGACCGAGGCCGCCCGCCGCATCGCGGCCGAGGCCCCATGCGCGGTGGTGCTCCTCACGAGTCGTACCGGGCCGCTCGTGTGGAGCCGGGCCGTCGAGGCCGGAGTGCTGGGCTTCCTGACCAAGCCCCTCCGCACCACGGAGTTGCCGCCCGCGCTGGACGTGGCCGTGTCTCGCTTCCGGGAGATGGACGCGGTGCGGCGGGAGAACGAAACGCTCAGGGCCATGCTCGAGTCGCGCAAGCTGGTGGAGCGCGCCAAGGGCCTCCTCATGGCGCGGCTCGGGCTCAGCGAACCCGAGGCCTTCCGCCGCATCCGGAAGACCGCCATGGACTCGCGCAAGCCCATGGCTGACATCGCCCGGGCCCTGCTCCTCGCCGAGAATGTGACGCAGTCTCCCGCGCCGAAGTAGCGCCCCGCCGAGGCGGTGCCCCCACAGGAGGTACCGCTCCACGCCGCCGTGGGCGGGCGCTGCTGCCGCATTGTTCGGCACCCTCCGTCGGTTGCCCACGTTTCGGGCAGCGCCCGCCGGCCCCCGACCCGGCGATATCCACGTAATCCCGCGAGAAGACGGATCGCGTACGCGCGGCACAGCCCTTGCTCTGGTGCCGGTCGAGTTCCACGGACAGCGTCGTCCGGGACCACAGGCACTGATGCCGTGAGACCACACGAACCTGTCACGGGAAAGGAGCAGGACATGAAGGGTCATTCACGCAGGGACTTCCTCAAGACCGCGGCCGTCGCTGGCGTCTCGGCGGCGGTGGGGCTCGGCTTCCCCGCCATCCTCAGGGCGCAGGGGGGCGGTTCCATCAAGGTCGGGGTGCTCCACTCGCTCTCCGGCACCATGGCCATCAGCGAGGTGTCGCTCCGCGACGTGGTCCTCATGGCCATCGAGGAGATCAACGCGAGGGGCGGCGTGCTGGGGCGGAAGGTCGAGCCCGTGGTCGTGGACCCCGCCTCCAACTGGGACCTCTTCGCCGAGAAGGCGAAGCAGCTGCTCCTGCAGGACAGGGTGGCCGTGACCTTCGGCTGCTGGACCTCCGTGAGCCGGAAGTCGGTGCTGCCGGTCTTCGAGAACAACAACGGACTGCTCTTCTACCCCGTCCAGTACGAGGGCGAGGAGTGCTCGCGGAACGTCTTCTACACCGGCGCGACGCCCAACCAGCAGCTGATCCCGGCGGCCGAGTACCTGATGTCGCGCGAGGGGGGCGGATACAAGAAGTTCTATCTGCTGGGCACCGACTATGTCTTTCCGCGCACGGCCAACAAGATCCTCCGGGCGTTCCTCCTGGCCAAGGGCGTCCCCGCCGACTCCATCGCCGAGGAGTACACGCCCTTCAACCATCAGGACTACCAGACCATCGTCGGCAAGATCAAGCGCTTCGCCTCCGGCGGCAACGCCGCCGTGCTCTCGACGATCAACGGCGACTCCAACGTGCCCTTCTACAAGGAGTTCGCCAACCAGGGGCTCCGG
>JACOVB010000476.1 GCA_016177555.1 Candidatus Rokuibacteriota bacterium | reverse complement strand
TCGGTCGTTGTCGAGCAGCGTATTGTCGACGTCGAGCAGGAACACAACCCGGTTCCGGGCCTCCATCGAGGGCGTCATCGCATGCTCAGCTCCCCCTCGAGGTCCGCTGCGGCGTCCGCGTCGGCGAGCCAGAGCAAGCGGCCATCGCGCGGGGCGATCACCTGCGCCGGCAGTGCGTCCGGTTGATAGGGTCCTTCGAGCACTCGATGCAGCATCGCGGCTTTCTCGCGCCCGGAGACCAGGAACACCACCTCGGCGGCCGCGTTGATGACCGTCGGCGTGAGCGTCACGCGCGACAACGAGACCTCCGCGATACGCTCCGCCGCCACCCAGCGACAGCTCTCGCGGACAGCTGCCATTCCGGGGAAGAGCGAGGCGGTGTGACCGTCCTCGCCCATGCCGAGCAGGACGAGATCGAAGCGCGCGTCCGGCGCGGACCGCGGCGGGCCGTCGGGGGTGCGGAACTGCTCGCGCAACTCGCGCTCGTACGCCGCCGCAGCCGCGGCGGGCTCGTCCTCGCCGCGGATCCGGTGCACGTTCTCCTCGGGCACCGGCACGCGATCGAGCAGCGTCTCGCGCGCCACGCGGTAGTTACTCACGGGATTGCCCGGTGGCACGCACCGTTCGTCGCCCCAGAACACGTGGGTGCGCGACCAGTCCAGGCGCGTGGTGTACGGGCCGGTGGCGAGGAGCGCGTACAGGCTCTTCGGGGTCGAGCCGCCCGACAGCGCCACCGCGAATCGACCAGACGCCCGGATGGCCACGGCGGCAGCGGAGACGAACCGTCCCGCAGCGGCCTGCATCAGGGCGCCGCGGGACGGAAGCACCTCCACCTTCCCGCGCATCGTTCTCATGTTAGGACCCTCTCCGGTGGAGCGGGAGCTCACCGGCGTGCGCTCCGCCGTCACGGCGACGGCTCCGCACACGCCGGGCAGTGCCAGCCGCCGACGTCCGCTGCGAGCTGGACCGCCTCGGGGGGGCCCCAGGTGCCAGGATCGTACTCGTGCAGCGGCGTCGAGGTCCCGAGAATCGGCTGCACGATCGCCCATGCCGCCTCCACCGCGTCCTGACGCGCGAAGAGCGTCGCGTCGCCTGCCATGGCGTCGCCCAGCAGCCGCTCGTACGCGTCCATCTCGTCCCCGTCCGGGTGATGGACCACCCGCAGCTCCGTCTGCTCGGAGACCATCTGCTCGCCGGGCCGCTTCACGCGGGCGCCCAGGGCGATGGTCACGTCGGGGCTCAGCCGCAACCGAACGTAGTTCGTCTCGCCCGGGGCGAGCCGGCTGAGCGGCGGTCGCTTGAACTTCACGAGCACTTCGGTGGCGGTCGCAGCGAGGCCCTTGCCCGCACGGATGAAGAAGGGGACGCCATCCCAGCGCCAGGAGTCGATGTAGAGCCGGACGGCGGCGAAGGTCTCCACCGCCGAGTCCGGCGCCACGCCGCCCTCGTGTCGATACCCGCGGAACTGGCCGCGGACCAAGTCGTCGCGGCTGAGGGGGCGGATCGTCCGGAACACCTTCACCTGCTCGTCCCGGATGGCTTCGGGGTACGTGGTCGCCGGCGGCTCCATGGCGAGAAAGCCCACGACCTGCAGCATGTGGTTTTGGATCACGTCGCGAATGGCACCGGCTTCCTCGTAGAAGCGTCCGCGCCCATGGACACCGAAGCTCTCGGCCATCGTGATTTGCACGCTGTCGACGTACCGCCGGTTCCAGATCGGTTCGAGGAACGTGTTGGCAAACCGGAAGAGGAGGAGATTTTGCACGGGCTCCTTGCCGAGGTAATGATCGATCCGGAAGATCGACGACTCATCGAAGATCGCGTGCAGCGTCTTGTTCAGCGCCTGGGCCGACGGCAGATCGCGGCCGAAGGGCTTTTCGAGGATGACGCGAGCGTCGCGCGCACATCCCGATTGTCCGAGGCCCTCCACCACGGTGGCAAACATGCTGGGTGGAATGGCGAGATAATGCGCGGGGCGCGTCGCGGGGCCGAGCGCCTCGTGGATCGCGATGTACGTGGCCGGATCGCGGTAGTCGCCGTCGACGGAGCCGAGGTGCTGACCGAGCTTCGCGAACGCCGCCTCATCCACGCCACCGCCGTGCTTCTCGACGCTGTCCCGGGCGCGCGCCCGAAGCTGCTCGGGTGTCCACCCTGACCTCGCAACGCCGATGATGGGCACGTCCAAGTGGCCGCGTCTGGCCATCGCGTGGAGGGCGGGGAAGATCTTCTTGTAGGCGAGATCACCGGTCGCCCCGAAGAAGACGAGCGCGTCGGAACGGGTGGCGGTCATGACCCGGACGCCTTCTCGCTGTGACCGCCGAACGCGAATCGCATCGCCGACAGGAGTCGGTCCTGGAACTCGGCCTCGCCGCGGGAGCTGAAGCGCTCGAAGAGCGCTGTCGCCAACAGCGGTGCCGGCACGCCCTCGTCAACCGCGGCGTTCAGCGTCCAGCGGCCTTCGCCGGAGTCGGAGACGCGTCCGCTGAAGCGCTCCAGCCCGGGGTCCCTTGCCAGGGCGGCGGCGGTGAGGTCGAGCAGCCACGAGGCGATGACGCTGCCGCGTTGCCACACCTCGGCGATCTCCGCCACGTTGAAGTCGTACTGGTAGTACTCGGGGTTTCGGAGCGGCGTCGTCTCCGCGTCCGCCGCCTGCGTCCGCTTCCCGGCGTCGGCGTGGCGCAAGATATTGAAGCCCTCGGCGTACGCGGCCATCAAGCCGTACTCGATGCCGTTGTACACCATCTTCACGAAGTGGCCGGCGCCGTTCGGGCCGCAGTGAAGGTAGCCCTGCTCGGCCGTACTGCCTCGCTTCTCGCGGCCGGGAGTCGGCGGCAAGGAGCCGAGCCCCGGGGCGAGGGTCGCGAAGAGCGGATCGAGGTGGCGCACGATGTCGGGCTCGCCGCCGATCATGAGGCAATAGCCGCGGTCGAGGCCCCACACGCCGCCGCTCGTGCCGCAGTCGACATAGTGGACGCCGCTCGGCGCGAGCCGGTTGGCGCGATCGATGGCGTCGCGGTGGTGGGAGTTACCACCGTCAACGAGAATGTCGCCGGCCGCGAGCCACGGGAGCAGCGCGTCGAGCGAGGCGTCGACAACCGCGGCCGGCACCATGAGCCAGACAACGCGCGGTGTCGAGAGGCGCGCGACGAAGTCGTCGAGCGAAGTCGTACGCACGGCACCCTCGCGGGCGAGAGCGCGAACCGCATCCCCCGAGATATCGTACACGACACACTGGTGCCCGCCGCGCATCAGGCGCCGCACCATGTTGGCGCCCATGCGCCCGAGGCCGATCATTCCGACTTGCATCTGCTCCTCCTCGTGCTTGCGCTCTCAGGGCGCCGGCGGCCGCACCAACGCGCGTGCCGTCGCCGCCACGTGGTCGGGGGTGAAGCCAAAGCGCCGCTGGAGCTCCTTGAGCGGGGCCGACGCGCCGAACGTGCGCATGCCGATCGTCCGGCCGTTCAGTCCGACGTATCGATCCCAACCGAAGGTCGAAGCCTGCTCGACGGACACCCGCGCCGCCACCCGAGGCGGGAGCACGTCGTCCCGGTACGCCTGTGGCTGGCGGTCGAACAGCTCCCACGACGGCATGCTGACGACGCGGCTGCGGATGCCCTCGCGCCCCAGCTGGTCGTGCGCCTCCACGCACAGTGCGATCTCGCTGCCGCTCGCGAGCAGCAGCACATCCGGCTCGCCGCCGCCCGCATCAGCGAGGACATAGGCGCCGCGGGCGAGGCCGGCCGCTGGCGCGTACCGCGTGCGGTCGAGCGTCGGCAGGGCCTGGCGGCTCAGGATGAGCGCGGCCGGCCCGTGGTGCATCGCCATGATGACCCGCCAGGCCTCGGCCACCTCGTTGGCGTCCGCTGGGCGGATCGTCACCAGCCCAGGGATGGCGCGCAGCGATGCGAGCTGCTCGACGGGCTGGTGC
>JACOVB010000500.1 GCA_016177555.1 Candidatus Rokuibacteriota bacterium | reverse complement strand
GGGCCCGCCGGCGAGAGCGCCGTCACGGTGTTTGCCTGCGCGCGCCCGAACGGCGACCATCGCCGGCGGCGGCCCCTGGAGGGCCGACATCCGGGGGGGTCCTGACTCCGCATGCCTGGCGGAGCCTGGCGGACCTCCATGGCATCGCCAAGGTGCCAGGAGCCCTCCCGGCGGCCGCCGCAACCAACGTGGTTCATGCCGTCGCGGGGCCGGATGATATCCTGGCCGTGGGCGCCGGGGCGCGACCGGTGGGTATTCCGCCCTGTGCCCAGGCTGGACGGGACGTCAGCGCCTGCCGGCGGCGGCGCGGGCCATCCGGGAAAGGACGGCAGAGCCATGGCAGTTCGCATCTTCCACCCAACCGACTCGAAGCAGGCCCACGTGGCGGTGGCCGGCAGCGGCGCCTGAGAGGCCCGCTCGCCGGGCGGTGTGCTCACCGGAATTTCGCTGGAGCGGCGGTGCGCGCCTGCGGTGATCGCCGTCGTGCTGACGAGGCTTCCGTGAGATCGGCCGCGTACCGGCTGAAGGGCGATCCCCACTCGAGCCACGCGCTGATCCTGGCCGCGCTGGGCGAGGGGGACGGCCGGCGGGTGCTCGACGTGGGAGCCGCCGACGGCTTCCTGGCGGCTGAGCTCACGGCGCGAGGCTGGCAGGTGACGGCGCTCGAGCGCGACCCCGCCCGGGCGGCCGCGGCGCGCGGGAAGTGCCGGGAGGTGGTGGTGGTGGATCTCGAGCGGGAGACGCCCCCGCTCGATGGGCCCTTCGTGGCGGCCGTGTACGGCGATGTGCTCGAGCACCTCAGCGATCCCCTGGCGGTGATGCGAAGGCTCAACCGCCTCCTCGCCCCGGGAGCGGTCGTGATCGTCTCGGTGCCCAACGTGGCGCACTTTTGGGTGCGCCTGTCGCTCCTCTTCGGACGCTTCGAGTACGCCGAGCGCGGCATCCTCGACGGCACCCACCTTCGCTTCTTCACGCGGCGCACCTTCCTCGAGCTCCTGGCCCTGGCGGGGCTCGAGCTGCGCGCTCTCCGGGTGACGCCAGTGCCGTTGCCGCTGGTGGTGCCGGAGCGGCTCCACGGCGCCTGGCTCCGGGCGCTGCACGGGCTGTCGGCTGCCGCCGCGCGTTGCTGGAAGAACGGGCTGGGGTATCAGTTCGTGGCCGTCTGCTCGGTTGCTCGCACGGTGCAAGGCGCGAGATAGATGCCGCAGCCCAAGGTCGTCGTGGTCATGCCCGCCTACAACGCCGGGCGGACGCTCAGGATGACCTACGAGGAGCTGCCGAAGGACTCCGTCAACCTGGTCATCCTGGTGGACGACGGCTCCACCGACGCCACCCGCGAGATCGCGCGCCAGCTGGGGCTCGAGGTCTTCGTCCACGACAGGAACTACGGCTACGGGGCGAACCAGAAGACCTGCTACACCGAGGCGCTCAAGGCCGGGGCCGAGATCGTGGTGATGGTGCACCCGGATTACCAGTACGATCCCACGCTCGTGCCCAAGATCATCGAGCCCATCGTGCGCGGCGAGGCCGAGCTGGTGCTGGGCTCTCGCCTCAAGGGGGGCGGCTCCGCGATCCAGCAGGGGATGCCCTGGTGGAAGTACCTCGCCAACCGGGCGTTGACCTGGGTGGAGAACCGGGCCTTCGGGCTCGACCTGTCGGAGTTCCACACGGGCTACCGCGCCTTCCACAGGGACGCGCTCGAGGCCGTGAACTTCAGGATGAACTCCGACGGTTTCGTCTTCGACCAGGAGATCATCGCCCAGGCGGTGGCGGGCGCCTTCCGCATCGCCGAGATCCCCGTGCCGGTCCGCTACTTCCGGGAGGCGTCCTCCGCGAGCTTCTCCGACTCCTGCATCTACGGCTTGAAGATCCTCTGGGTCGTGGCCCGTTACCTCCTCCACCGGTCCGGTCTCAAGCGCTCGCGCCGCCTCCAGACGATCCGCGGACGGTACACGCGGCTCCCGGGGCAGCACGGGGGGCCGCCCGGCGCCTGATCGTCTCGTGACGCCCGCTCGTCTGCTGGATCTGCTGGCGCTGGCCCTCGGGGCCTGCCTCCTCTCTACCCTGGCGCTCCCGTGGTGGCGGCCCGAGGAGATCGTCCTGGCGATCCTGGCCGTGGTCTCGCTGCGGCTGCTGCTGCGGCCCGCGGCGGTTCCCTCGTGGCGCCCCCGACGCGTCGTGGCGATCGGGGTCGTGGCCTACGCGGCTCTCTTCTCCTTCGTCACCGTGACCCGCCACTTCACCTTCCTCACTCATGCCCTCGACCTGGGCTACTACGTGCAGCTCGTATGGAATCTCGCCGGGGGGCGTGGTCCACGGGTGAGTCTGCCCGAGATGCACGCCTGGGGCGACCACTTCTCGCCGATCATGTACCTCTTCGTGCCGGCCTTCCGGGTGGCGCCGGGCGCGGTGGCGCTGCTCGTCGCCCAGTCGGTGC
>JACOVB010000494.1 GCA_016177555.1 Candidatus Rokuibacteriota bacterium | reverse complement strand
TTCTTTCCCGAGATGCAGGCCCGCGTCGTCGCGGCGCTCGAGCGCCTCTGCGAGCGCCACCCGGGCGAGACGGTGGTCGCCGTGTCCCACGGCGATCCCATCAAGGCCGCGGTGGCCCATGCCCTCGGCGTGCCCCTGGATCTCTTCAACCGGATCGTCGTCGCGCCGGCCTCCGTCACCGCCATCGCCTTCCGCCCCGAGGGGCCAGTCGTGCTCACCGTGAACTCGTCCGACGGCGAGCTCGGGGGGCTCGGCGGCTGATGGGCGAGTCCTTCGAGCTCGACGCGCCCGATCACTTCACGGCCGGCACGACAGGGCCTCCGGGCGAGCGCGTCTTCTACGTGCAGGCCCGCCAGCAGTCGCGCCTCGTCACGCTCAAGAGCGAGAAGGAGCAGGTCCGCAGCCTGGCCGACTACCTGGCCGGCCTGCTCGTCCGGAAGCCGGGCGCGGCCGGAGCCGCGCCCGCGGACCTCGATCTGCTGGAGCCCGCGGACCCCGCCTGGGCGATCGCCTCGCTGGCCGTGGGCTACGACGAGGCGCGCCAACGGATCCTGGTGGAGGCGACGGAGCTCCTCGAGGAGGAGGGCGAGGGACAGGGCGAGGAGCGGGGCGCGGGCGAGCCGGCGGTGGCGCGCTTCCACATCACGCGTGCCCAGGCCGCGGCCTTCGTGGCCCAGGCCCGCGCCCTGATCCGGGCGGGCCGGCCCCTCTGTCCCATGTGCAGCCAGCCCATGGGGCCCGAGGGCCACGTCTGTCCTCGCAGCAACGGGCATGTCGTGAGGTGAGCCAGGTGTCGGCAGGGCCGACGGCGCTCGATCTCCTCACCCGGGGCGACATCACGGTCAAGGGCCGGCTGCCGTGGAGCAGCAACGCGACCTTCCTGGTGGAGCTGACGCTCGAGGGGGAGACGGCCTCGGCTGTCTACAAGCCCGAGCGCGGCGAGCGACCCCTGTGGGACTTCCCGCCGGGCCTCTTCAAGCGGGAGATCGCGGCCTACCACCTCTCCGAGGCGCTCGGCTGGGGGCTGGTGCCTCTCACGGTGGAGCGCGAGGGGCCCTTCGGCGCAGGATCGCTCCAGCTCTTCGTCCCGGCCGACTTCGAGCAGCACTACTTCACCCTGGTCGAGCGGGCGGAACACCACCCCCGGCTGAGACTGATCTGCGCCTTCGATCTGCTCGCCAACAACGCCGACCGGAAGAGCGGCCACTGCCTGCTGGGTCCGGACGGCGCCATCCACGCCATCGACAATGGCCTCTGCTTCTCGGCGGAGCCCAAGCTCCGCACCGTGATCTGGGACTTCGCCGGCCAGCCCGTGCCCCCGGCGATCCTCGGGGACGTGGGGCGCCTCGTGGACGCGGAGCTGCGGCCGCCGCTGGCCGTGCTGCTGGCGCCGGCCGAGCAGGAGGCGCTCCTCGCCCGCGGGCGGACCCTCATCGCCGAGGGCCGCTTCCCCGCACAATCAGGCGGCCGCGACTACCCGTGGCCGCTCGTCTAGGACCGTCGTGACGAAGAGCTCGGGGCGCAGCAGGCTGTTCTCCGGGGTGGGCGGGGGCCTCGGGTTCGATCCCGTGGTGGCGCGGCGGGCGCTGGCACGGGCGGACGCGGAGCTGGGCGCGCTGATGCGCGCGGCCGGCCGCTTCCGGCTGGAGCCGGACGCGATCTCCGACCCGTTCGCCTCGCTCGCGGAGTCCATCGTCTACCAGCAGCTCACCGGCAAGGCGGCGGCGACCATCTTCGGGCGGGTGAAGGCGATCTACGCGCCCGCCAGGACGCTCGCCCCCCGCACGGTGCTGGACACGGACGACGCGCGCCTGCGGGCCGCGGGGCTCTCGCGCGCCAAGACGGAGGCGCTCAAGGACCTGGCCGGGAAGACGCTCGACGGCACCGTGCCGACGATCCGGGAGCTCGGCCGGATGGGAGACGAGGAGATCGTCGAGCGGCTGACGGCGGTGCGCGGGATCGGACGCTGGACGGTGGAGATGATGCTGATCTTCCGCCTCGGGCGCCCCGACGTGATGCCCGCCACCGACTACGGCCTCCGCAAGGGCTACGCG
>JACOVB010000493.1 GCA_016177555.1 Candidatus Rokuibacteriota bacterium | reverse complement strand
TTCGTCCAGATCCCGTCCTCCCCGAAGGTGACCCGCCCTTTCCACAAGACGATCTTCCGCGCCGCGTCCTTCAACGATCAGCTCCAGGGCTGGCTCCTGGCCGACTTCGTGATGCAGCACCTCAAGCCCGCGCGGGTGGGGATCCTCAACCAGTCCGACGACTACGGCAAGGTCGGCGCGCAGTACGTCATCGAGCGCTTGCAGGCCCAGCACAAGGTGACGCCGGTGGCGGTGGTCGAGCACGACCGCGACGCCACCGATCTCTCCGCCCAGGTGCTGAAGCTGAGGGAGGCAAAGCCGGATGTGGTGATCCTCTACACGTACCTCCGCCCCGGGGCCATCTACCTCCGGCAGGCGAAGGAGCTCGGGCTGGGCGCCAAGACGGTGGGCTCCGTGGCCTCCGGCCAGCGCGTGACGGTGAGCCTGGCGGGCGAGTACGCCGAGGGGGCCATGTTCCTGACCTACATCCCCGTCATCGAGGAGTCCGACGACCCGCGGATGGTGGCCTTCACCAAGAAGTGGAAGGCAGCCTACCCGAACGTGATCGATCCCGGGCGTCCTGGCCTGCCCGACATCATCGGGTACGTGGCCACGCGGCTGTTCGTGAAGGCGATCGAGGCGGCGGGGCCCGACCTCACGCGCGAGGGGCTGGTCGCCGCGCTGGAGAAGACCCGGGAGTTTTCGCACGACGGACTCATGATGCCCATCAGCTTCACCCCCACCAACCACGACGGCATGAGCGAGGCCACGTTCTTCCAGATCACCGGCAAGAAGCGCCAGCTGATGAACGTGGTCGTGGGGAGCCGCAAGGTCCTGGACGAGATCGTCAACATGAAGCCGTAGGTCGGTTCGGTGGCCATGGAGCTGTTTCTCCAGCAAGTGGCGAGCGGGGTCGTGTCAGGGTCCATCTACGCGTTGATCGCGCTGGGCTACGTGATCATCTACAAGGCCACCGACGTGGTGAACTTCGCCCAGGGCGACCTGATGATGGCGGGCGCCTACAGCGGCATCGTCGCCTACAGCCTGCTCGGTCTGCCGTTCGGGGTGGCGCTGGCCGCCGCCGTGGCGGTGGGCACGATCCTCGGCCTCGCCGTCGGGGGCACCGTCTCGACGATGCTGGTCCGCTTCAAGTCGTCGCTGGTCAACACCATCATCCTCACGCTGTCCATCGGCATCGTGCTCAACAGCCTGGCCATGCTGATCTTCGGGCCGAACCCCTATCCGCTGCCCACCTCGTTCGGCAAGGAGCCGATCATCGTCGGCGGGATCCGGATCACGCCGCTCAGCCTGATGATCATCGGCTTCTCGGCCCTCGTCATGGCCGCGCTCTTCGCCTTCTTCCGCTACACCTGGGTGGGCAAGGCCATGCGGGCGACGGCCCAGAACCGCGACGCGGCGAGCCTCATGGGCATCGACGTGGGGCGGATGTTCGCGCTGTCGTGGACGCTCGGCAGCGTGCTGGGGGCGCTGGGCGGCGTGCTCCTGGCCCCTCTGATTCATGCTGAGCCCTCGATGGGGATCGTGGCGGTGAAAGCTTTTGCTGCGGCCATCATCGGGGGGTTCACGAGCCTGCCTGGCGCGATCGTGGGGGGGCTCTTGCTGGGTATTCTCGAGAACCTCGCCGGCGGCTACCTCTCGATGGCGTTCAAGGACGGGATCGCCTACCTGGTGCTGGGAGCGATCCTCCTGGTGAAGCCCACGGGCTTCTTCGAGCGCCGGGCGGTCCGGCGCGTCTGATGTCCGGGCGGCTCGGCGGTCTCTGGTGGATTCTGGCGCTCGTCGGCGCCGCCGGCTCCGCCCCCGTCGTCGGCGTCTACGCGCTTTACCTCATGAGCCTGGCCGGCGTCGCGGTGATCGTCTCGCTGGGCATGGACGTCCTCATGGGCGTGGCGGGTCAGATCAGCCTGGGCCACGCCGCCTTCTATGGGATCGGCGCCTATACCGGCGCACTCCTCTCGGCCAAGAGCGTGCCCTTCTGGCTGTCGCTCCCCGTCGCGGGGATAATCGCCGCGGCGGTGGGCGTCGTCGTCGGGCTCCCGGCCCTGCGCGTCAGCGGCCACTACCTGGCGCTGATGACGCTCGCCTTCGGCGAGGTCGCCCGCCTGGTCTTCCTCCACTGGGAGTCCCTGACCGGCGGCGCCTCGGGGTTGCCCGTCTCACGGCCCGCGCTCCCCCCCGGCATCCGGCCGGAGCTCGGGTACTTCTACCTGATCCTTGCTGTCGCCGCCGCCCTCGCCTGGTTCATGCAGAACCTCCTGCGCACCCGTCCGGGACGGGCGCTCCTGGCGCTCGGCGACTCCGAGATCGGGGTGGCGTGCTCGGGGGTGAGCGTGGTCACCTGGAAACTGGTCGCCTTCGGGCTCTCGACCTTCTATGCCGGCGTCGCCGG
>JACOVB010000492.1 GCA_016177555.1 Candidatus Rokuibacteriota bacterium | reverse complement strand
GTGCGAGGCTCAATAATTCGACCCAATGCGTCATTGCGGGAGTGCGACATGACAATGGCTCCGTCCTCACCCTCACCGCCGCCCCCCACCGCGGCATCGTCGCAGCAGGCGCGCCCGGAGCGGAGGATCCTCCGCGTCCCCGAGCACACCGTCGAGGTTGTCTCCGACTCCGGCGAGGGCGCCCAGAAGTGCGCCCAGATCTTCGGCCGCGTCTCGGCGAAGATGGGCAACGGCGTGTGGACCGTGGAGATCATCCCCGCCGAGATCCAGCCGCCGGCGCGCACGCCAGAGAGCGCCAGCGGCAACCGCATCCGGATCGGCACGAAGCCGGTAACCAACTGGGGTGACCACGCCGATGTCGTCGTGGCCTTCAACGAGCAGGTCCTCCTCCACCGCCACCGGCTGGGCGCGCTGGCGGAGGACGCCATCATCCTGATCGAGGACCAGTGGGCGACCCATGACGATCCGGACATCCGCAAGGCATGGGCCGACGCCATGGAGGAGCTCGGCGGGCGGTCCTACCACTTCATCCACGTGCCCATGGAGGAACAGTGCCTCACGGTGACGGACACCCCGCGCCGCGGCAAGAACATGTTCGCGCTCGGTCTGCTGGCGTGGATCTACTCCCGCGACCTCGACAAGATCCGGGAGCTGATCGCCCAGGAGTTCCGCAAGAAGGCACAGGCGCTGTACGACACGAACGTGGCGTTGCTGGAGCTGGGGCACCGCTGGGGCGAGGAGCACCTCGACTTCCGGATCCAGGTGCCCGCGATCGAGGCGGACCGGCCCAGGGTGGTCATGAACGGGAACCAGGCCCTGGCCATGGGCGCCATCGCCGCGGGGATGGAGCTCTGCGCCATGTACCCCATCACCCCCGCGACCTCCGCCTCGCATTACCTGAGCGACATCTTCGAGCGGTTCGGCGGCATCGTCCACCAGGCTGAGGACGAGATTGCGGCCGCCGGGGTCGCGGTCGGCGCGTCGTTCGCGGGCAAGGTGGCCTTCGCCATCACCTCCGGCCCCGGCCTGGCGCTCAAGACCGAGTTCATCGGCCTGGCGGTGATGACCGAGATCCCGCTCGTCGTGGTCGACGTGCAACGTGGAGGCCCGAGCACCGGGTTGCCGACCAAGGTCGAGCAGGGCGATCTCCTGGCCGCCCTGTTCGGCCAGCCGGGCGACGCCCCGCACGTCGTCCTCGCCCCGGCCACCATGGAGGAGTGCTTCCTCTCCATGACGACAGCCCGTCGCATCGCCGAGGCCTTCCGCTGCGTCGTCATCGTGCTCTCGGACGCGAACCTCGCCACCGGCGTGCAGCCCTTCCCGCGGCCGGAGGTGAACGAGCAGTGGCTGGCCCAGTCGCCCGATCTGGGCCCGGTGCGCGAGGGCCTGCGCCCCTACGAGTGGGACCCCGAGCGCGGCCTCTCGCGCCGGGTCATCCCCGGCCAGCCCGGAGGCATGCACACGGTGACGGGCCTGTCCCATGACGAGTGGAGCCACGTGGGCTATACCCCTGACGTCCACGAGCGCGGCTGCGTGATGCGGAGCCGCAAGCTCGCGGTTTTCCAGCAGATGCTCAAGCCGCCCCTGGTCCACGGGGACGACGCAGGCGACCTCCTGATCGTCGGCTGGGGCAGCACGCTCGGCGCGATCGAGGAGGCCGTCGACCGGGCCCGGGAGGAGGGGGTGGCGGTCTCGTCGCTCCACCTCCGGTTCCTTTCGCCGCTCGAGCCGGGGCTCAAGGAGATCTTCCGGCGCTTCAAGAAGGTGATGACGGTCGAGATCAACTACAGCGACGATCCCGGCGCCCCGTACATCACCGAGGAGAACCGCCGGCGCGGCCAGCTCTGCTGGCTCCTCCGCGCCCAGACGCTCGTGGACATCGACTGCTGGACGCGCGTGCCGGGCGAGCCGCTGCGTCCCGGGCAGATCTTCCAGGCGATCCGGGATCACGTCCCGCAGGAGGTCTCGCGATGACCGACCAGGCCTGCTCGCTGCTGAGCTGCGGTCCCGAGGAGGACCGCGAGCTGACCATGGCGGACTACGAGAGCGCGCTGGCGCGCTGGTGCCCGGGCTGCGGGGACCACGCGATCCTCACCGCGACGCAGCGGCTGCTGGAGACCGAGCAGCTGCCGCCCGAGCAGACGGTCTTCGTCTCGGGGATCGGCTGCGCGAGCCGGTTCCCGCACTACGTCCACACGTACGGCTTCCACGGGATCCACGGCCGGGCGCT
>JACOVB010000491.1 GCA_016177555.1 Candidatus Rokuibacteriota bacterium | reverse complement strand
TCTCCGAGAGGAAGCCGTAGCCCGGGTGGACGCAGTCGGCGCCTGCGCGGTGCGCGGCGGCGATGAGCTTGTCGGCATCGAGGTAGGTCTCGGCGGCGGCGGTCCCTCCCAGCGCCACGGCCAGGTCGGCCTCGGCCACGAAAGGCGCATGGGCGTCGGGATCGGCGTAGACCGCGACGGTGGCGAGGCCCATCTGCCGCGCGCTTCGGATGATCCGCCGCGCGATCTCGCCGCGATTCGCGATGAGGAGTCGGCTCAGGCGGGCCATCGCGTCACATCCTGAAGACGCCGAAGCCCGCGGCTCCGCGGACCTCGGCATTGTGGCAGACGCTGAGCGCGATGCCGAGCACCGTGCGCGTGTCCCGGGGATCGACGATGCCATCGTCCCAGATCCTGGCCGTGGCGAAGAGCGAGCTCGACTCGCTCTCGATCCGCTCCTCGACGGCCCGGCGCACCATGGCGTCCTGGGCTTCGTCGTACGGGCGCCCCGCGCCCTCGGCCGCCTGGCGCTGGACGATGGACATGACCCCCGCGAGCTGCGCCGGGCCCATGACGGCGATCTTGTGACTGGGCCAGGTGAAGACGAAGCGCGGGTCGTAGGCGCGCCCGCTCATGCCGTAGTTGCCGGCGCCATAGGAGGCGCCGATCATCACGGTCAGATGCGGCACCTTGGAGTTGGTCACGGCATTGATCATCTTGGCCCCGTCCTTGATGATGCCCCCGCGCTCATAAGCGCGGCCCACCATGTAGCCGGTAATGTTCTGCAGGAACACCAGCGGCACGTCGTGCTGGTTGGCGAGCTGGATGAACTGCGCGGCCTTCTCGGACTCCTCGGAGAAGAGCACGCCGTTATTGGCGAGGAGCCCCACCGGGTAGCCGTGGATGGAGGCCCACGCGGTCACCAGGGTCCGCCCGTAGAGCGGCTTGAACTCCTCGATCCGGGAGCCGTCCACCACGCGGGCGATGATCTCCCGCATGTCGAAGGCCTCGCGGAGATCCACCGAGGCGATGCCGAGGAGCTCCTCCGCGTCGTGGAGCGGCGGGTCCGCCGGTAGGGACGGCCCCGGCCCGCGCTTCCGCCAGTTGAGGTGGGCGACAATCCCGCGCGCGATGCGGATGGCGTCGGCCTCGTCGGCGGCGAGGTAGTCGGCGAGCCCCGATTCCTTCGCGTGCATCTCGGCGCCGCCCAGCTCCTCGTCGGTGGACTCCTCGCCGGTGGCCATCTTGACCAGCGGCGGGCCGGCCAGGAAGACCCTGGAGCGCTCCTTGATGAAGATGGTGTAGTCGGACATCCCGGGGACATAGGCGCCGCCCGCGGTGCAGGAGCCGAAGACGAGCGAGAGCGTCGGGATGCGCTCCGCCGACAGCCGCGTGATCTCGAAGAAGGTGCGCCCACCGGGCACGAAGATCTCCGCCTGGGTCGGCAGGTCGGCCCCCCCCGACTCGGTGAGCTGGATCACCGGCAGGCGGTTCGCGCGCGCGACCTCGAAGGCGCGGAGCGTCTTCTTCACCGTGTACGGGTTCAGGGACCCGCCCCGCACGGTGGGGTCATTGCCCATGATGAGGCACTCCACGTCCGAGACCACGCCGATGCCGCTGACCATGGCGGCGCCGACGGCGAAGTCCGTCCCCCAGGCGGCCAGCGGGGAGAGCTCGAGGAAGGGGCTGTCCCGATCCACGAGGAGATCGATGCGCTCCCGGACCAGGAGCTTGCCGCGCTGGCGGTGGCGCGCGACGTAGCGCTCGCCGCCGCCGCCGCGCGCGAGCGCGAGCTGGCGGTCGATCTCCTCGAGCCGCTCCAGCATCGCGGCCCGGTTCCGGCGGAAGCGCTCGCTCCCGCGGTCCAGTGACGTCGCGTAGACCTGCATCCCTGCCTCCTCTGGTCCCCTGGTCACTCGGCCCCCGCTTCAGCGCTGAACGCCGCGAGCTGAGCGGGGTTGTTGACCGCGAGCTTGTCGTCCACCGTGGCCGCGACATGGGCGAGGACGCGCTGCCGCCACGGCCCGCCGTCGGCATCGCCCTGGCGGATCCGCTCGCAGAGGGCGTGATTGGCCTCGAGCACCGCCCGCCGCAGCGCCGCCGCGTCCTCGGGCGGGGCCGCCGGTGGCTGGCCGAGCAGGTCGCGCAGCGCCGCGTGCTCCGCGCGCAGGCGCTCTTCCTCACCCGGGGCCTCGCGCTCCACGATGCGCAGCACGTTGACGGCGATCTGCAGATGGTAGCGAAGCCGCGGGTCCGTCACGGTCGGCAGGAGATCCTGGGCGAGGAAATCGCGCGCGGCCTGCAGCGCCTCGGTGATGGTGGGCCGGTCCTGCATCGCGCTCAGCGATCCCGGAGCAGGCGCATCAGCTCCCACTCCACCTCGGCGCAGTGGCGGCCGATGCTCGCCAGCTCCAGGCTCCGCTCGCGGCCCGAGAGGTGGCGGTTCGCCTGCGAGAGGGTGATCACGGCCCAGCGGACATTGGCGAAGACGTCCCAGTAATGCGCGGCCTCCGTGTCGAATCGCCGGCCGCCCTGCGCGGCGTAGGCCTCGAGGAAGCGCTCGCGAGAGCCCAGCGCCGGGACGCCCGGTCGGTCGATGCTCCTCCAGAAGCGCATGCAGGCCCAGCCGACGTCCTCCCCGGGATCGCCCAGGTGCGCCAGCTCCCAGTCGAGCACGGCGCGCAGGCCGTCGT
>JACOVB010000526.1 GCA_016177555.1 Candidatus Rokuibacteriota bacterium | reverse complement strand
GCGTAGAACAGGCGGATCGCCCTCGTCACCGGGTCGGTCTCGCCGGCGGTGACCCGCCGGGCGAAGGCGACCACGTTGTCCGCGTCGCTGTCGATGAACGCGGCGGGGGCCAGATAGGCGCGCGGATCGTCGGTCGGGCTCGTCATCGCTCACGAGTGTGACACAGCGCCGCGAGACGGGAAAGGGCGGCGTCAACTTCGCCCTTGACGGGCTCCGCGCCGCCGCGTTATCTGGAGCCCACGATCGCCGCCCACCCTCGGACGGCACACGGACGAGGTGCCGGGAGGCCTCCTGGGCCTGGACGCGCGCGCCATCGAGGCGCTGCGCGCCCGCGGCGTCATCTGAGAGAGGGCGACGTGGCTGAAACGGTTCAGATCGAGCGGGACAACGGTGTCGTCTGCCTCACCGTCACCCGCCCCGAGGTGAAGAACGCGCTCGACCTCGCCACCATCGAGGCCCTCTCGGGGGTCGTGGACACGCTGGCCCAGGACGCCGCGCTGCGGGCCGTGGTGCTCACCGGGGCCGGCAACACCTTCATCTCGGGCGGCGACCTCAAGGACTTCCTCCGCCTCGAGGACGGCCAGGCCGGCAAGCGCATGGCCCGGCGGATGCAATCCGTGCTGGCGCGGCTCGAGGCGCTCGAGGTGCCGGTGCTCGCGGCGCTCGAGGGGGCGGCGCTCGGCGGCGGGGCCGAGGTGGCGCTGGCCTGCGACATGCGCGTCGCGGCCGAGTCGGCGCGGATCGCCTTCAAGCAGGTGAGCCTCGGGATCATGGTGGGCTGGGGCGGCGGCCAGCGGCTGCTGCGGATCGTGGGCCGGTCGCGGGCCCTCAGGCTGCTCCTGACTGGGGCGCCGCTGACAGCGCGAGAGGCGCTCGCCATCGGGCTGGTGGACGAGGTGGTCCCGGCGGGGGAGGCGCGCGGGGCGGCGCTGCGGCTCGCGGCCGAGATCGCGGCTCAGCCCGCCGCGTCCGTGCGCGCCACCAAGCGCGCGCTCCACCACGGTGCCGAGCTGTCGCGCGCGGCGGCCGCCGCCTTCGAGGGGGAGTGCTTCGCGGGCCTCTGGGCGGGCCCCGATCACCGCCGGGCGCTCGCGGCGCTCCTGGGCCCGCGGCCGAGGATCGCGAAGGAGGAGGAGGAGCCATGACGACACCGGACGACGGCGCGCGCGCCCGATGGCTGGCCGACCTCGGCGAGGTGAGCCCGGCCGCCACCCACGCGGGGCTGCCGCTCGAGCCCTGCTATTTCCCCGCCGCGCCGACGCCGGAGTACGCGGAGCGCCTCGGCTTCCCGGGCGCCTTTCCGCTCACGCGCGGCATCTATCCCGGGATGTTCCGGGACCGGCTCTGGACCATCCGCCAGTACGCCGGCTTCGGCACACCGGAGGAGACCAATGCGCGCTACCGCTTCCTCCTGGAGCACGGGCAGACGGGCCTGTCGGTGGCCTTCGATCTGCCGACCCAGATGGGGCTCGACTCCGACGACCCGCGCGCGCGGGGCGAGGTGGGCAAGGTGGGCGTCGCCATCGACACGGTGGACGACCTGGCCGCGGTCTTCGACGGCATCCCGCTGGAGCGCATCAGCGTGTCCTTCACCATCAACGCCACGGCGGCCATCCTGCTGGCGATGTACGTCGTCGTGGCGCAGGAGCGCGGGCTCGCGCCGCG
Source organism: Candidatus Rokuibacteriota bacterium (assembly GCA_016177555.1). The sequence continues at coordinate 1,226 of JACOVB010000526.1, read as the reverse complement.
CGTCCTCACGGGCACCATCCAGAACGACATCCTCAAGGAGTACGTGGCGCGCGGCACCTGGATCTTCCCCGCGGCGCCGGCCCTCCGGATGATCGCCGAGAGCATCGAGTACGCCTCGCGCGAGCTGCCCCGCTTCAACCCCATCTCGATCGCGGGCGCTCACTTCAGGGACGCGGGGGGAACGGCGGTGCAGGAGGCCGCCTTCACGCTGGCCGATGCCATCGCCTACGTCGAGCACGTCACCCGCCGCGGCCTCGCGGTGGACACCTTCGCGCCGCGGCTCTCCTTCTACTTCTACACGCACTCCGACCTCTTCGAGGAGGTGGCGAAGTACCGGGCCATGCGCCGGCTCTGGGCCCGCATCATGCGCGATCGCTTCGGCGCCCGCGACGGGCGCTCGTGGCACTTCCGCTTCGGCGTCGTGTGCGGGGGGAGCACCCTCACGCGCCAGGAGCCGCTCAACAACGTGGTGCGGGTGGCCTACGAGGCGCTCGCCTCGGTGCTGGGCGGCGCCCAGACCATCTTCACCTGCGCGTGGGACGAGGCCATCGCGATCCCGACGGAGGCATCGGCGCTGCTGGCGCTCCGCACCCAGCAGATCCTCGCCCACGAGACCAACGTGCCCGCGGTGGCGGACCCGCTGGGCGGGGCGCATTTCCTGGAGGACCTGACGGACCGGATGGAGGCTGCCGTGGCCGCCAAGATCGACGCCATCGAGCGGGAGGGCGGGATGGTCGCGGCCGTCGAGGCCGGCCGCGTGCAGCAGGAGATCGCCGACAGCGCCTATCGCTGGCAGCGCGCGGTGGAGGGCGGCGACCGCCGCATCGTCGGCGTCAACTGGGACCGCACGGAGGAGGCGCCGGTCGGCGAGCTCTTCCGCGAGAGCCCGCAGACGCTCTCCCACCAGCTCGCGCGGCTCGACCGGAGCAAGCGCGCGCGCGATTCGCGGCGCGTGGACAAGGCGCTCGGGGCCCTCCACCACGCGGCCGTGGGGAGTGAAAGCTTGATGCCCCACTTCCTCGAGGCGGCCGCGGCGCGGGCGACGATCGGCGAGATGGTGACGCGGCTCCGGGAGGTGTTCGGGGAGTTCCGCGAGCCGCTCGTGTTCTAGTGCCGGTCCAACTAACTTCGCCATACTTCGTTCTCGGTCGGCGCGGGCGCTCAACGTACAGCGAGTACGCCTCGCGCCCGCGCCTCCCTCGGGCCTCGTCTGGCTCGTTCCTTGG
>JACOVB010000525.1 GCA_016177555.1 Candidatus Rokuibacteriota bacterium | reverse complement strand
GGGCGCATCGAGGGCCTCGCAGGCCTTGGCGAAGAGCGCATCCGAGCCCGCGGCGATCATCACCCACGCGTCACGGGCGGGGAAGGCCTCGTAGGGGACGATCATGGCCGTGCCCGAGCCCTGGGGCCGGGGCACCTCGCCTGTCGCCAGGTACTGGTTCGTCTGGAACACCGTCCAGGCGAGCGCGGTGTCGAAGAGGGCTGTCGTCACCTGCGCGCCCCGGCCCGTGCTGTCGCGCTCCCTCAGCGCGCCGAGGATCCCCGCGACGGCCCACATGCCCGTTCCCATGTCCACGAGTGACATCGGCACGCGCGCCGGCGGCTGGCCCGGATGGCCGGTGACGGACATGATGCCGCAGTAGGCCTGCATCAGCGGATCGTAGCCCGGACGGTCGCGGTACGGCCCCTCCGTGCCGAACGCCGTGACGGAGCAGTAGATGAGTCGGGGGTTCAGCGCGCGTGCCCGCTCCCAGCCCAGCCCCAGCTCCTCGACGGCGCCGGCGCGAAGCGACTGGACGAAGACGTCCGCCCGGCCCACCAGGCGCTCGAGGACGGCGAGCCCGTCGCGCGACTTGAGATCCACGGCGAGGCTCCGCTTCCCGCGGTTGACGCTCATGAAGGTGGCGCTCTCGGCGCCCCAGTAGGGCGGCGCCCAGGAGCGGGCATCGTCGCCCCGCCCGAGCCGCTCCACCTTCACCACCTCGGCGCCCATGTCCGCCAGGATCTGGGCGCAGTATGGGCCGGCGACGTTCTGGGTGAGATCGGCGACGAGGAGTCCGGCCAGTGGGGCGTCCATGGGCGAGATATTATAGCGCGTGCGCGGGCGGCGGCGGCCGGCCCGAGGCAGCGGCGGTGCCGGACGTGATGGTTGATTGTCAGCCATACAAAGGTTGACAATCAACCACATACTGGCTAAGATGCCGGCATGATCAGACGTCATCTCGCCGAGCCGCTCCAGGCGGCCCTGGCTCGCAGCCCGGTGGTTCTCCTGAATGGCGCCAGGCAGACCGGCAAGACCACCCTGGTACAGTGGCTGGGGCGGGAGCACCCGCGCCGCTACGTGACGCTGGACGATGCGAACACCCTCGCCGCGGCGCGGGCGGACCCGGGAGGCTTCATCGGGCGCCTGGTTAGCCCCGTCGTGCTCGACGAGGTGCAGCGCGCGCCCGAGCTCTTCCCCGCGATCAAGCTGGCCGTGGACCGGAACCCTCAGCCGGGCCGTTTCCTCCTGACGGGCTCGGCCAACGTCCTGCTCCTGCCGCGGCTCTCCGAGTCGCTGGCCGGGCGGATGCAGATTCTCACGCTTCGCCCGCTCTCCCAGGGAGAGATCGAGGGGCTGCGGGAAGGCTTCCTCGATGCCGTGTTCGGCGATGCTCCACTCAGGCCCTCAGGCGAAGGCGAGGCACGGCCGGGCTTGCTCGCGAGAGTTCTCCGGGGCGGCTACCCCGAGATCGTCGGCTGGCCGGACGAGGCCGACCGCCGTGCCTGGTTCGGATCGTACGTGACCACGATCCTGCAGCGAGACGTGCGTGAGATCTCGAACATCGAAGGCCTGACGACGATGCCTCGACTCCTTGCCTTGCTGGCGGCTCGCTCTGCCTCCTTGCTCAGCTTCGCAGAGCTCTCCCGCAGCGCGGCCATCCCCCAGAGCACGCTCAAGCGCTACATGGCGCTGCTCGAGACGACCTTTCTCGTCGATACCGTGCCGGCCTGGTCCACGAACCTGTCCAAGCGTCTCCTCAAGGCTTCGCGCCTGGTGCTCGCCGATACCGGCCTGCTGGGCCATGTGGCCCGCGTCACGGAGGAAAGGCTTCACCACGATCCGGGTCTGGCGGGCTCGCTGCTGGAGAGCTTCGTCATGCTGGAGCTGAAGAAACAATCGGTGTGGAGTCGGACCGGTCCCGAGCTCTTCCACTTCCGGACCGTCACGGGCCAGGAGGTCGACATCGTGCTGGAGGATCGTGGTGGTCAGGTGGTGGGAATCGAGGTCAAAGCGTCCGCCACGATCGGGGCCCAGGACTTCAAGGGACTGAGGGCTCTCGAGGAGGTGGCCAGGAAGCGGTTTCACCGAGGCATCCTGCTGTACTCCGGATCCGAGACCCTCCCGTTCGGGCCGAGGTTCTTTGCCCTGCCGATCGACGCGCTCTGGCGGCTCGGGGCTCAGATGATCCGAACACCGTGATGCGACGCGCCGCGCCCCCGCTCCGCTCCGACGGCGGAGCGGGGGCGACGGGCCGTCTCGCTACGGGTCGCGGAAGCGCTTGCCCTCCCGCGCCAGACGCTCGAGGAGCGGCGCCGGCTGCCAGAAGTCCCCGTGGGTCTTGTGGAAGGCGCAGATGTCGTCGTACACGCGGCCGAGCCCCACGGTGTCGGCGTAGAACATGGGGCCGCCACGGTAGACGGGGAAGCCGTAGCCGTAGATGTAGATGACGTCGATGTCGCTCGAGCGGAGCGCGATGCCCTCCTCGAGGATCTTCGCCCCCTCGTTGATGAGCGGGTACATGCAGCGCTTCAGGATCTCCTCGTCGCTGATCTGGCGCCGCTCGATGCCCTGCTCCTTCGAGGTCGTGATGATGAGCGCCTCGATGTCCGGGTCGGGGACGGGGTTGCGGCTGCCCTTCTCGTAGCGGTACCAGCCGGCGCCGGTCTTCTGGCCGAAGCGGCCCAGCTCGCAGATCCGGTCGCCGATGGGGGAGTAGCGCAGGTG